>CAZNWS010000300.1:0-2205 GCA_964576495.1 uncultured Hydrogenophaga sp.
GGTTTGAAGCCTGTGGTGGCGATTTATTCCACCTTTTTGCAGCGTGCCTACGATCAGTTGATTCACGACGTGGCCTTGCAAAACTTGCCCATGGTGTTTGCGCTGGACCGTGCGGGTTTGGTGGGGGCCGACGGCGCGACCCACGCGGGGGCTTACGACATTGCTTTTGTGCGTTGTATTCCGAACATGGCCATTGCCACCCCTGCCGACGAGGCCGAAACCCGGCAGCTCTTGAGCACCGCTCACGCCCAATCACAGCCGGTGACGGTGCGATACCCACGCGGTGCAGGCGCAGGTGTGGCCGTGCCCCGCGATTTGAATGGGCTGCCCTATGGCCGTGGCGAGATTCGACGCCGAGGTCAGCGCGTGGCCATCTTGGCTTTTGGTTCTTTGCTCTACCCCGCGCTTGAAGCCGCTGAGGCGCTGGATGCCACCGTGGCCAATATGCGCTGGGTCAAGCCCTTGGACACCGAGCTCTTGCGCTCCTTGGCCCAAGACCACGAATACATCGTCACGGTCGAAGAGGGTTGTCGCATGGGGGGGGCGGGCAGTGCGGTGATGGAGGCGTTGCAAGACGCGGGGGTGGTGCGTCCCGTTTTGGTGCTCGGGTTGGACGACAGCTTCACCGAACACGGCGATCCAGCCCATCTGCTGGCCTTGCAGGGTTTGGACGCCAAAGGCATCGAGGCTTCCATCCGAGAACGGTGGCTTTGAGCATCTTTCACACCCGTTGAATTCTTTGATAAAGCACAGGGGTTAAGGGAAAACCCTTGTCTTGGGCGGGCTGTTTGGGGTTTTTCTGTTCCTACAATGCACCTTGACTTCACGGTCAATCCCGTGCAACCGCGCGGGTTCTCGATCAACAACCTTGGAGAATTCTATGGATCGTCGTTCCGTCATCAAACACGCAGGTATCGCGGGTGTCTTGGCTGCTGGTGCAGCCCCCGCTGTGCAAGCCCAAGCCGCCATCCGTTGGCGCTTGGCTTCGAGCTTTCCCAAGGCTCTGGACACCATTTTTGGCGCGGCCGATGTGTTTGCCCAAAAAGTCAACGCCATGTCCGGCGGCAAGTTCACCGTGTCGGTGCACGCTGGTGGCGAACTGATGCCCGCCTTCGGCGTGGTGGACGGTGTCCAACAAGGCACGGTTGAAATGGCCCACACAGCGCCTTACTACTTCTTCGGTAAGGACGATACTTTTGCGATGGGCACGGCCATTCCTTTTGGTCTGAACAGCCGCCAGCTCACCGCTTGGTACTACGACGGCAACGGCATGAAGCTGTTCCGCGAGTTCTACGACCAGTACAACATTGTGAACTTCCCCGGTGGTAACACGGGCGCCCAAATGGGCGGCTGGTACCGCAAAGAAATCAAATCCGTGGCCGACATCAAGGGCCTGAAAATGCGCATCGGCGGTTTTGCCGGTAAGGTCTTTACCCGCATGGGGGGTGTGCCACAAAACATTCCTGGTGGCGAGATTTACCAAGCCCTGGAAAAAGGCACCATCGACGCAACCGAATGGGTGGGTCCGTACGACGACGAGAAGCTGGGCTTCCAAAAAGTCGCCAAGCATTACTACTACCCAGGCTGGTGGGAAGGTGGCGCTCAGCTCGACTTCTACATCAACAAATCCGCCTTCAACGCCTTGTCGGCCGAGAACAAGGCCATTGTGGAAGCCGCTGCCTCGCACGCCCACACAGTCATGCAAGCGCGTTACGATGCCCGCAACCCAGCCGCTTTGAAGCGTTTGGTGGCTGGTGGTGCCCAGGTTAAGCCTTTCCCCAAAGAGGTGATGGACGTCGCCTTCAAAGAAGCCATGGGCCTGTACGAAGAGTTGCGCCAGTCCAATCCGAATTGGAAAAAGATTTACGACGACTATTCGGCTTTCCGCAAGGACCAAAACCTGTGGTTCCGCTTCACCGAAGCCCAGTTCGACCGCTACATGCAGTCGGCCAAGCTGTGATCGGCTGAGCACCCCACAAACAACCCCGCTTCGGCGGGGTTTTTTGTGAAATCTACGTAGACGGCAAGCCAGCCCAATCCGCTAGACTCAAAGATCGTCATCAGGACGAACAGCCCCAAGGGAAAGACATGCACAGCTTGCTTCAATTTTCACGCGCGGTCGACGCGCTCAGCGCCTGGATTGGGCGCTTGGTCATGTGGTTGGTTTTGATCACCACCTTCATCAGCGCGGGCAACGCCATCGTG
>CAZNWS010000301.1:0-2189 GCA_964576495.1 uncultured Hydrogenophaga sp.
GGCGCTCAACTCGGCCTTGAGCGTGTGAAAAACCTCAGATCCCATCCGCGCGGCTTCGCGAATATTGGTTGCGGCCACCGGCATGATCATAAATTCTTGAATATCGATCGGGTTGTCGGCATGTTCGCCGCCATTGATGATATTCATCATCGGCACCGGCAAAATGCGCGCGGACGTGCCACCGACATAGCGATAAAGCGGTTGGCCGCTAAAGCTGGCCGCGGCTTTCGCAACCGCAAGGCTGACGCCCAGAATGGCATTTGCACCAAGACGGGCCTTGTTGGGGGTGCCGTCCAGTTCAATCATCAGGCGGTCAATCGCGACCTGTTCGGTTGCATCAAAACCCACCAGCTCTTCCGCCAACTCACCGTTCACGGCCGCCACAGCTTCCAACACGCCTTTGCCTTTATAGCGCGCTTTGTCGCCATCGCGTTTTTCCACGGCCTCATGCGCGCCGGTCGATGCACCCGATGGCACAGCTGCGCGCCCCATTGTGCCGTCTTCCAGATAGACATCAACCTCAACCGTTGGGTTGCCGCGGCTGTCCAGAATTTCGCGGCCGACGATATCAACGATTGCACTCATGTATGACTCTCTTGGATGTTGAAAAAGAAAAAAATCAGACGCCTTCAACCACCACCATGCGCATCACACCAGCGCCTTCGCGCAGGCTGCGAGCATGGGTGTAGGTTTGGCTGTTGTAAAACGCTTTGGCTTTGTCCATCGATTCGAACGCCAGCAGCACCAAGCGGCTGGGAGTCCAGGGGCCTTCGAGCACCTCGAAAGCGCCGCCGCGCACCAGCACTTGTGCGCCATGTTCCTGCATGGCTTTGGTGGACCACTCGCGGTAGTTGGCCATTTTTTCGGCATCGGTGACGGTGACGTCGGCAATGATGTACGCAGTCATTGGAAATCTTCCTCGAGCAGGGGATTCTTTTTGGTGACGGAATCGAGTTGAACCAGGGTTTCGAGCAGGGCTTTCATCTTCCCCAGGGGCACGGCGTTGGGGCCGTCAGACCAAGCTTCGGCTGGGCGCGGATGGGTTTCCATGAACAAGCCCGCCACACCCACTGCCACGCCAGCACGGGCCAGCACCGGTACCATGTCGCGGGCACCGCCGCTGCTGGTGCCCTGGCCGCCGGGCTTTTGTACGGAGTGGGTCACGTCAAACACCACCGGTGCGCCGCTCTTGCGCATCTCGGCCAAGCTCGTCATGTCGGCCACCAAGTTGTTGTAGCCAAAGCTCACCCCGCGCTCGCAGGCCAGGAAGCGGTCTTCAGACAGGCCGACTTCGCGGGCGGCATCGCGGGCTTTGTCGATGACGTTCTTCATGTCCCAGGGGGCCAGGAACTGGCCCTTCTTGATGTTGACCGGTTTGCCCGACTTGGCCACGGCGCGGATGAAATCGGTTTGGCGACACAGGAACGCTGGGGTTTGCAACACGTCCACCACGCTGGCGACTTCGGCCACCTGCGATTCGTCGTGCACATCGGTCAAGATGGGTAGGCCCAGTTGCTTGCGCACCTCATCCAGAATTTTCAAGCCCGCGTCGATGCCCACGCCACGCTTGGTGTTGCCCGAGGAACGGTTGGCTTTGTCGAACGAGCCTTTGTAAATCAAAGGGATGCCCAAGGCCGTACACGCTTCTTGGAGGCGGCCAGCGACCTCCATGGACATTTCTAAGCCTTCGATCGAGCAGGTGCCTGCGATCAAAAAGAAACGATGGTTCAAGCCGACGTCGAAGTTACACAGTTTCATGTTGCGCTTTCGTTGTTCAGGCCACCGACTTCAAACCGCGGTGACTGCGGTGATCCAAGCTCGCCTTGATGAAGGCGTTGAACAAGGGGTGACCATCCCAAGGGGTGGACTTGAACTCGGGGTGAAACTGAACGCCCACGTACCAAGGATGAACGTTTTGGGGCAACTCCACGATTTCGGTGAGTTGCTCGCGTTGCGTCAAGGCCGAAATCACCAAACCCGCTTGACGCAAACGGTCCAAGTAGTTCACGTTGGCCTCGTACCGGTGGCGGTGACGTTCGGTGACCACGTCACCGTAAATTTGGTGGGCCAGTGTGCCTTTGGCCACGTCCGAGCTTTGCGCGCCCAAACGCATGGTGCCGCCCAAGTCGGAGTGGGCGTCGCGCACTTGGATGGAGCCATCGGCGTCTTTCCACTCGTTGATCAGGGCG
>CAZNWS010000302.1:0-2185 GCA_964576495.1 uncultured Hydrogenophaga sp.
CTCACCGGTGGTGTGCTGGGTAGCCAATACACCGACATTTTTGCTTTCATCGTCTTGGCTATCGTTTTGACCTTGCGCCCATCGGGCCTGTTGGGTGAACGCGTCGCCGATCGGGCTTGAACCGGGGGAAACACATGACCAAAACACACGCCTCCCGTCAACTCATTCTGTTTCTCGTGGCCGCACTGGCCGTGATGCTCCTGCCGATCTTGCTGCAAATGACGGGCAGCAACTCGTGGGTTCGAATCTTGGACATCGCGCTGCTTTATGTGCTCTTGGCCTTGGGCCTGAACATTGTTGTGGGCTACGCCGGTTTGTTGGACTTGGGCTACATCGCCTTTTTCGCCGTCGGTGGCTATTTGTTCGCCATGTTGGGTTCGTCCCATTTGAGCGACACCTTTCCGGCCTTTGCCGCCATGTTCCCGGCCGGTATTCACCTGAGCATTTGGCTGGTGATGTTGCTCGCCGCCGCCATCGCTGGCGTGGTGGGCATGATTTTGGGTGCACCGACCTTGAAGTTGCGAGGTGACTACCTGGCCATTGTGACCTTGGGCTTTGGCGAAATCATCCGCATCTTTTTGCTCAACATGGATCGCCCAGTCAACATCACCAATGGGCCCAAAGGCATCAGCCAGATCGACAGCATTTCCGTGTTTGGTCTGGACTTGGGCAAGCGCCTGACGATCGGTGATTTCACCTTGCAGCCGGTCACGCTCTATTACTACCTGTTCTTGTTCTTTGTGGTGCTGGCGGTGGTCACTTCCTACCGCTTGGAGCGATCGCGCATTGGTCGCGCTTGGATGGCGGTGCGCGAAGACGAAATCGCCGCCAAAGCGATGGGTCTGAACACGCGCAACCTCAAACTCATGGCCTTCGGCATGGGCGCTACCTTTGGTGGTGTGTCGGGTGTGTTGTTTGCCTCGTTCCAGCGCTTTGTGTCGCCCGAATCGTTCTCCTTGATGGAGTCGGTGATGGTGGTGGCGATGGTGGTGCTTGGCGGCATTGGGCACATCCCCGGCGTGATTTTGGGTGCGTTGTTGCTCGCCGGCTTGCCTGAGTTGTTGCGCCACGTCGCACACCCATTGACCGCCATGACCGATGGCCGTTTGGCGCCTGAGATCTTGCGCCAATTGCTGATTGCCTTGGCCATGATCATCGTCATGCTTTTGCGACCCAAAGGTTTGTGGCCTGCGCCCGAACACGGCAAGTCATTGAGCAACAAGTGAGCGGAGACCCTACATGAGCGAAACGATCCTCAAAGTCGCCAATGTCTCCAAACGTTTCGGTGGCTTGCAAGCCCTGAGCGATGTCGGCATTGAAATTCACCGTGGTCAGGTTTACGGCCTGATCGGCCCCAACGGCGCGGGTAAGACCACGTTTTTCAACGTGCTCACCGGCCTTTACACCCCCGATACCGGTACTTTCGAGTTGGCTGGCCAGCCTTACCAACCCACGGCGGTGCACGAAGTGGCCAAAGCAGGTATTGCGCGCACCTTTCAAAACATCCGTTTGTTCGCCGACATGACCGCCCTTGAAAACGTGATGGTGGGTCGTCACGTCCGCACCCACTCGGGCCTCATTGGCGCGGTCTTGCGCACGCCCGCTTTCAAGCGTGAAGAACTCGAAATTGCCGAGCGCGCCCAAGAGCTGCTCGACTATGTGGGTATCGGCAAGTTTGCCGACTACAAGTCGCGTACCTTGAGTTACGGTGATCAGCGCCGCCTAGAGATTGCTCGGGCCTTGGCCACCGACCCCAAGTTGATCGCCTTGGACGAACCTGCCGCCGGCATGAACGCGACGGAGAAAGTGCAATTGCGCGAACTCATCGATCGCATCCGCAACGACAACCGCACGATCTTGCTGATCGAGCACGACGTCAAACTCGTCATGGGTCTGTGTGACCGCGTGACCGTGCTCGATGGGGGCAAGCTGCTCTCGCAAGGCACCCCCGCGCAGGTCCAAAAAGACCCCAAAGTGATTGAAGCCTATTTGGGCACAGGCGGCCATTGAGCGCGCAAGGACACACCACCATGGCAAGTACCCTACTCAGCGTCAAAGGCCTCAAGGTCTCCTATGGCGGCATCAAGGCCGTCAAAGGCATCGACTTCGAGGTCCGTGAAAACGAACTCGTCACCCTGATCGGCTCCAACGGCGCCGGCAAGACCACGACCATGAAGGCCATCAC
>CAZNWS010000303.1:0-2170 GCA_964576495.1 uncultured Hydrogenophaga sp.
CAGTCTGCGAGAAGTCCATCACACCCAGATGCACAGGCAACAAACGGCGGGTATCTGGGTTGAGCGTGGTTTTCCATAGCTGCTCGGCGCTCATCTCGCCTAAGCCTTTGAATCGGCTGATGCTCCAAGCGTTCTCTCGCACGCCGTCTTTGCGCAACTTGTCCAATATGGCGGTGAGCTCGCCTTCATCCAGAGCGTAGATTTTGGTGGCAGGTTTTTTACCGCGGGCGGGGGCGTCCACTCGGAACAGTGGTGGTCGGGCCACATACACATGGCCCGCATCGATGAGCTTTGGGAAGTGACGGAAAAACAAAGTCAGCAACAAGACTTGAATGTGCGAACCGTCCACGTCGGCGTCAGACAGAATGCAGATTTTTCCGTACCGCAAACCACTCAAATCTGGTGTGTCATTGGGGCCGTGCGGATCGACACCAATGGCCACCGATATGTCGTGGATTTCATTATTGGCGAACAACCGATCTCGCTCGACTTCCCAGGTATTCAAGACCTTGCCGCGCAAAGGCAAGATGGCCTGGCATTCTTTGTCGCGTCCCATTTTGGCGCTGCCGCCAGCCGAGTCACCCTCCACCAAAAAGACTTCGTTGTGGCTGATGTCCCGGGATTCACAATCGGTCAGCTTGCCTGGCAAGACAGCGACGCCAGAGCTCTTGCGCTTTTCAATTTTTTGCCCCGCCTTTTGGCGCGACTGTGCCGCTTTGATCGTCAATTCGGCCAGTTTCTTGCCGTAGTCCACGTGCTGGTTAAGCCACAACTCCAACGCTGGTCGCACAAAATTGGAGACCAAGCGCACGGCATCGCGTGAATTCAAACGCTCTTTGATTTGGCCTTGGAACTGCGGGTCGAGCACCTTGGCGCTGAGCACATAGCTGGCGCGGGCGAACACGTCTTCAGGCAAGAGCTTGACACCTTTGGGCAACAAAGCGTGCAGCTCGATGAAGCTCTTGACCGCGTTGAACAAACCGTCGCGCAGGCCGCTGTCGTGCGTGCCGCCGGCGCTGGTGGGGATCAGGTTGACGTAGCTCTCGCGCACCGGTTGGCCGTCTTCGGTGAAGGCCACGGCCCAAGCCGCGCCCTCGCCTTCGGCAAAGGTGTCGTGCTGTTTGTCCGCAAAACCCTCGCCCTCGAACAGGGGGATGACCGGCTCGCCGGTGAGCGTTTGCATGAGGTAGTCGCGCAAACCGCCTTTGTAAAGCCACTGTTGGGTGTCTTTGGTTTTTTCGTTGATGAGCGTCACGCTCACGCCGGGCATGAGCACGGCCTTGCTGCGCAGCAGATGCACCAGCTCGTGCATGGGCAAGGCGCTGGACTCGAAGTACTTGGCGTCGGGCCAAGCGCGCACCGTCGTGCCCTGTTTGCGGTCGCCGTCGCCGCGTGGGCGCACCACCAAGGTTTCCACCACGTCGCCCGCGGCAAACGCCAAACGGGCCACCTGGCCTTCGCGATAACTCGTGACTTCCAAGCGGGTGGACAAGGCGTTGGTCACCGACACGCCCACGCCGTGCAAACCGCCCGAGAAGCTGTAGGCCCCGCCCTGGCCTTTGTCGAACTTGCCGCCGGCGTGCAAGCGCGTGAACACCAGCTCGACGACCGGCGCTTTTTCTTCGGGGTGCAGACCAAAGGGAATGCCGCGTCCGTCGTCCTCCACGCTCACAGAACCGTCGGTGTGCAAGGTGACGGCGATTTTTTTGCCGTGGCCGGCCAATGCCTCGTCGGCCGCGTTGTCCAACACCTCTTGGATGATGTGCAAGGGGTTGTCGGTGCGGGTGTACATGCCCGGGCGCTGCTTAACGGGTTCCAAGCCCTTGAGCACCCGAATCGAACCTTCGGAATAAGCCGAAGGGGTGGCCGAGTTGGCAGAGGCGGCAGTTTTGTCATTCATGCGCGGGATTGTAGAGCGACCGAACGCCAAAAACTGTATAAAAACCCAGATTTTTTGGTTTTGCGACCTCGACTGTCGCTCAGTGGTCTGACGGGGCGCAGCGAATTCGCTACAGTCATGGCCATGAACGCCGCATTGCCCAGCACCACCACCCCCCGCCTTTCGGCGTTTCAAGTTTTGTTGTGTGGCGCGCTCATCGTCACCTTGTCCATGGGCATTCGCCACGGCTTTGGCCTCTGGCTGCAGCCCATCACCCAAGCCCAAGGCTGG
>CAZNWS010000304.1:0-2167 GCA_964576495.1 uncultured Hydrogenophaga sp.
CACCGCCACCGACACGGCGTGTTCGCGGGCAACATGGGCGGCGCTTTGGTGGCCCGTTTGCGCGAACACGCCGTGTCGGTGGCGGTGTGCGACCCCGATGTGCAGCGCCAAGCCGAGGCCTTGGCCGTGGGCGCGCAGGTCCTGCCCACCCCCTGGGCCGCCGTGCAAGGTTTGGGCCCCGATGGCGTGGTCTTGATCGTGGTGGTCAACGACGCGCAATGCGAAGACGTGTTGTGGGGTGAGCAGGGCGCAGCGGCGGCATTACAAGCCGGCCACACCGTGGTTTTGTGCCCGACCATGGCCCCCGAGGCGGTGGAGTCGATCGCTGCGCGATTGGTGGCGATGGGTGTGGCCTGTGTGGACGCGCCCATGTCGGGTGGCCCGTTGCGCGCCCGTGCCGGCACCATGAGCTGGATGCTGGCCGCACCGAAGGCCGCGCTGGCGCGTCACCCCGAGCTCTGGAGCCTGCTGGCCAACCCCGTGTTCCACGTCAGCGAGCGCTGCGGCGACGGTGCCCGCACCAAACTCGTCAACAACCTTTTGGCCGGCATCAATTTGGTGGGCACGGCCGAGGTCTTGGCCTTGGCCGAGCGCATGGGCTTGAACCTGAACACCACACTGGATGTGATCGAGCGCTCCAGCGGTCAGAGCTGGATCGGCTCGGACCGCATGCGCCGCGCCTTGCTGGGCGACTTGGCCCCCCGAGCGCACGTGACCTTGCTCGAAAAAGACACCGGTTTGGCCATGGCCGCAGCCCAACGTGTGGGGTTTGAGGCGCCGTTGGGTGCGAGCGCGGCGGCCGTGTTTACCCAAACCCGCCAAGCCGGCTGGGCCGAGCACGACGATGGTGCGGTGTTCGCGCACCTGCGCGGTGACGCGCCACCGACAAAGCCCTAACCCGCCTGTGGCCGAGGGGCTTCTCTACAATAGCTGGATGATCAATCAAGCGTCTACCCAGTCACGTCTCGCCGCCGCCCAAGCCAGCTTGCTCGAGCCATTTGGCTTGACGCCTGCCCTGTTGCAGCGCGCATTGGGTGAAATCATGGCCCGGGGGGTTGACGACGCCGACCTGTACTTTCAAACCACGCGCAGCGAAGGCTGGAGCTTGGAAGAGGGCATCGTCAAAACCGGCAGCTTCAGCATCGACCAAGGTGTGGGTGTGCGCGCGGTCAGCGGCGAAAAAACCGCTTTCGCCTATTCTGATGATTTGTCGTGGAGCGCTTTGCTCGATGCGGCCCACACCGTACGAACCATCGCCAACCAAGGCCAACAAGGGCGCGTGAAAATCGCCCGCACCCGGGTGGCGTCCTCGCGCTCTTTGTACCCGGCCCTCGACCCCATCGCCACCCTAGACAGCACCCAAAAAGTTGCCTTGCTGGAACGCGTGGAGCGCTTGGCCAAGGCCAAAGACCCGCGCGTGGTGCAGGTCATGGCCGGTTTGGCGGCCGAGCACGACGTGGTCTTGGTGGCCCGTGCCGACGGCACCTTGGCCGCCGATGTGCGCCCCTTGGTGCGCTTGTCGGTCACGGTGATCGCCGAGCAGGCCGGTCGCCGCGAGGTCGGCTCGGCCGGCGGTGGTGGTCGTTACGGCTTGGCCTATTTTGACGACGCCATGGTGCAGTCTTACGTGGACGAGGCCGTGGCCTCGGCCTTGACCAACCTGGACGCGCGTCCCGCGCCGGCCGGTGAAATGACGGTGGTGTTGGGGGCGGGATGGCCGGGCATTTTGTTGCACGAAGCCGTGGGCCATGGCTTGGAGGGTGACTTCAACCGCAAAGGCTCCAGCGCGTTTGCGGGTCGCATCGGTCAGCGCGTGGCGGCCAAGGGCGTGACCGTGCTCGACGACGGCACCATCGCCGACCGTCGCGGTTCGCTCAACATCGACGACGAAGGCAACACCACGCAGCGCAACGTGTTGATCGAAGACGGCATCTTGCGAGCCTACATCCAAGACGAACTCAACGCGCGCTTGATGGGCGTCAAGCCCACCGGCAACGGCCGCCGCGAGAGCTACGCCCACGTACCCATGCCGCGCATGACCAACACCTACATGCTCGGCGGCGACAAGAGCCCCGAAGAAATCATCGGCAGCATCAAAAAAGGCTTGTACGCGGCCAACTTCGGCGGCGGCCAGGTCGACATCACCTCGGGTAAATTCGTGTTCTCG
>CAZNWS010000305.1:0-2136 GCA_964576495.1 uncultured Hydrogenophaga sp.
GGCCAGCGGGCCGAGGTGGCGCTTCACACGCCGTAGCGGCGAGTCCACGCTTTCTCAATCGCTTCGACCCAAGACGCGTGCGGCTCGGGCAGGGTCGGTGCGCTTTGGCGCAGTTGGCCAGGGCGCAGCGCCGATTGGAAACGCGCGCGTTCGGTCGCGGGCAGGCGGGCGGTGTCGAGCACCGTGGGGTCGCCCCACACATCGATGTCGGCCTTGCGCGCTTGCGCCAGCGGCGACAACAAAAAGTTCGCCACGACCTGCGCACCGGCTTTGCTCGGCGCGTTGTAAGGAATGGCCAAGAAGTGGGTGTTGCCGATCGTGCCTTTGGCGAATTGCCAGCTGCTCACCGACGCGGGCAAGCGCTTGGCGGCGATCTCGTTGGCGGCTTCGTTGGGGTTGAAGGTGAGGGAGGCCAAGAGCTCACCATCGGCCATCATTTGTGTCATGGCCGCGGCGTTGTTGGGGAACTGCTTGCCACCGCGCCACAGCTGCGGGTGCAGCGCGTCCAAGAAACGCCACAGCGGCGCGGCCTGCGTGGCCAAGGCCTCGGGCGTGACGGGGCGGCTCAAGGCGCTGGTGTCGGGCGCGTGTTCGATCAGGGCTTGTTTGACAAAGGTCGTGCCGTGGAAGTCGGGCAGGCGCGGGTAGCTCAAGCGTCCTGGTTGCGCGCGGGCCAGCGCCAGCCACTCGGCCATGCTTTGTGGGGGCTTGGGCAAGCGTTTGCTGTCGGCAAAAAAGGTCAGCTGCGCCATGCCCCAGGGCGACTCCAAACCATCGGTGGGCACCGAGAAATCCACCAGCGTCGTGGGTTTTCCGACCGTGTCGACCCATTGGAAGTTGGGCAGTTGTTGGGCGAAGGGGGGCGAGAGCAAGCCGTCACGCTTCATGGCGGCGAAGTTCTCGCCGTTGATCCACATCAGGTCCACCGTGCCTTCGTTGGCGCCACGGCCGGCTTGTTTTTCGGCTCGTATGCGCTTGACCACATCGGCCGCGTCGCTGATCTTGACGTGTTGCAGCGTCACGCCGAAGTCGCGCTTGAGCTCAGCGCCGGCCCATTGGATGTAGGCGTTGATTTGTTCGCTGCCAGCCCAAGCGTTGAAGTAAACGGTTTGGCCGCGCGCGGCGCTTAAGGTGTTTGTCCAGTCATCGGCGGCCAGCGCGGCCCAAGGGCTCATGCTGGTCACGCCGATCAAGGATAAGGTGTGGCGACGGTTGATCGAAAAATGGTTCATGCTCCGATCTTAATCGGCCATGGAGCAATGCCCGCCCACCGTGGCTTGGCCCGAGCCGGCGGCGATCAGCGGTGGCTCTTGGCGCAAGTCAATGGGGGCCGAGACCGAGAAGTCCCACGCCAAAAAAGCGAAGAGGGCGGTCCAGAACAGCAGCTGTCGTTGGGTGCGTCGTGTCATGGCGTGCTCCTCAGAATCCAAAGCGGCGGCGCACGCGCAGCCCAATCAAAGTGCCGCCAAAGGCCAGCGGCACCCACAACCAACCGTGCAAGCTGCCCGTGGAAATGCCACTGACCATCGCACCCACGTTGCAGCCCAGCGCCAAGCGCGAGCTGTAACCCATCACAAAACCCGCGAGCAAACCGATCACCCATTGCTGTCGCGTCAGGGCGCGGCTGTCGTCGCCTTGGCCTGCGGCCACCAGCAAAGCGCCGCCCAAGATACCGATGTTGGTGATCGAGGTCACGTCCATGAAGACGGTTTGGGTCAAACGCAAGGCATTGCCTTCTTGGGACCAAAACGCGTTGGTCGTGGGGTCAAACACCCCCAGCGCCACCGCGCCTTTGGCGGCCCACAAGCCAAAGCCGTAAACCACACCCCAAGGCTGGCCGGCCAAGACCAAATTGAGCGTGGCCAAGATGGCCAAGGCCACGGCGCCCCAGACCCAGCGGCGGCTCCACCAGGTTTGGCCCGCGCCCACCCACCAGCGCACCAGCAGCAAGACCGCGGCCAACAAGGCCAGCGTGATGGCCAGCGCACCGCCACTGCCCCAAGGCGTGGCCAAGTCCACCGGCGCCACTTGGCCCAGCGACAACCAGCGGTCGATGTGCACCGAGCCCAAGAAGCTGCCCAACGCAAACAAGGGCAACAAGCCCATGTTCAGCGGGATGCCCAAACCGGCTTTGTA
>CAZNWS010000306.1:0-2135 GCA_964576495.1 uncultured Hydrogenophaga sp.
CTGGAGGTGTCCAGTCGGTTGCCGCCCATGGCTTGCACATCGGCGTAGAACTGATCGACCAAGGCGGTCACCGGCATGCGCGCTTGGATGCGGCGCGCTTCTTCAAGCACCAGACCCAAGTCCTTGCGCATCCAGTCCACGGCAAAGCCAAAGTTGAATTGGTCATCCACCATGGTTTTGCCGCGGTTGTCGAGCTGCCAGCTTTGCGCGGCGCCTTTGCCGATCACGTCCAAGGCCAGGTGCATGTCCAAGCCCGCTTTCTGACCGAAGGCGATGGCTTCCGACAAACCTTGGACCAAGCCCGCGATGCACACTTGGTTGACCATCTTGGTCAGCTGACCCGCACCGCTCTCGCCCATGCGGGTGAACGCTTTGGAGAAGGCCATGCCCACGGGGCGCACGGCATCAAAAGCGGCCTGATCGCCGCCACACATCACAGTCAAAGCACCGTTTTGTGCGCCGGCTTGGCCGCCCGAAACGGGGGCGTCGATGAAGGCCACACCCAGTGCTTTCGCGGCGGCGTACAACTCGCGCGCCACGTCGGCCGAGGCGGTGGTGTGATCGACCACCGTGGCGCCGGCGCTCACGCCTGCGAGCACACCATCGGCGCCCAAGGTGACCGAACGCAGATCGTCGTCGTTGCCGACGCAGATGAACACGATGTTCGCGCCTTGGGCCGCCTCGCGCGGGGTGGCCGCGTGGCGGCCCCCAAAGGTTTGCACCCATTCAGCGGCTTTGGCCGTGGTGCGGTTGTACACGGTGACCGAGTGCCCGGCTTGCGCCAAGTGGCCGGCCATGGGGTGGCCCATCACACCCAAGCCAATGAAGGCCACGGATTGAGGAGAGATGGGATCGTAGGGGCGGGGTTTGGTGGAGTTCATGTCCACATGATAGGGCCAGCCGTATCATTGAACCATGAGTGCCATTGCTGAGACCCTTCACTCCGTTCAACTTCGTTTGCGCCAGGCCTGCGAACGCGCGGGGCGCGAACCCCATGAGGTGCAGCTCTTGGCCGTGTCCAAAACCTTCGACGCCGACGCCGTGCACCAAGCTTGGCAGGCCGGCCAGCGCGAATTCGGCGAAAACTACATCCAAGAAGGCGTCGACAAAATCGTCCGGCTGCGAGAATCACAGCCCGATGGGGGCTGGGTGTGGCACTGCATCGGGCCAGTGCAAAGCAACAAAACCCGGCTCGTGGCTGAATATTTCGATTGGGTGCACACGGTCGACCGCCTGAAAATCGCGCAACGTTTGAACGAACAACGCCCGGCTTGCCTGCCACCGCTCAACGTGTGTTTGCAGGTCAACATCGACGGCGGTGACACCAAGTCTGGCGTGGCCCCCCACGATGCCTTGGGGCTGGCACAAGCGCTGCTGACGCTACCGCGCCTGCGTTTGCGCGGCCTCATGACCATCCCCGACCCGGTGGACGACATGGTGGCGGTGCACACCCGCGCCCGTGTTTTGTTTGAAGATCTGCAGCGCGCCTTGGCGAGTCCCGACTTCGACACCCTGTCCATGGGCATGAGCGGCGACATGGACGCCGCGGTGCAAGCCGGCAGCACGATGGTGCGCGTCGGCAGCGCCATCTTCGGCGCGCGCCCAGCCAAAACCGCCTGAAGACCCGGTCCTCAGTAGCGCGGCAGATCGGGGTGTTTGATTTGCCCGCCGCGCACCAGCATCTTGCCGTACTCGGCGCAGCGGTTGAGCGTGGGGATGACCTTGCCGGGATTGAGCAACTCGCGCGGATCGAAGGCGCGTTTGACGCCAAACATCAGCGCGTTTTCTTCGGCTGAGAACTGCACGCACATGCTGTTGAGCTTCTCGATGCCCACGCCGTGTTCGCCTGTGACGGTGCCGCCCATGGCCACGCTGGTTTCCAAAATCTCGGCACCAAACAGCTCGCAGCGGCGCAGCTGGTCGGGGTCGTTCGCATCGAACAAGATCAGCGGGTGCAGGTTGCCGTCGCCGGCGTGGAACACGTTGGCGCAGCGCAGTTGGTATTTCTTTTCCATCTCGGCAATGGCCAGCAGGATGTCGGCCAAGCGCTTGCGCGGGATGGTGCTGTCCATGCACATGTAGTCGGGGCTGATGCGGCCGCTGGCGGGGAAGGCGTTTTTGCGCCCGCTCCAAAA
>CAZNWS010000307.1:0-2131 GCA_964576495.1 uncultured Hydrogenophaga sp.
GCTCGGGCGGCATGGGCATCACTTCAAACTGAGTGACAGACACCGCGCCGTGGCGTGTGCTGGTGCCCACGCAGTCAGAGCCCGTGTCACCACCGCCGATGACGACCACGTGTTTGCCATCAGCGCGCAATTGGTCTTTGACCTTACCGCCGCCGTTGACCTTGTTTTGCTGCGGCAAGAACTCCATCGCGAAGTGAATGCCCGCCAAGTCACGGCCAGGGGCTGGCAAGTCGCGAGACTGCTCGGAACCACCGGTCAACAACACGGCGTCAAAGTCTTTCTTGAGCTGCTCTGGGCTGATGGTTTCTGTGGCCCAGTTGGTGACCTTTGAACCCTTAGGCAACTCACCCACCATCACATTGGTGCGGATGGTCACACCTTCGGCTTCGAGCTGTTTGGCGCGGCGGTCGATGTGTGACTTTTCCATCTTGAAGTCTGGAATGCCGTAGCGCAACAAGCCACCGATGCGGTCGTTCTTTTCGAACAAGGTCACGTCATGACCGACGCGTGCCAACTGCTGTGCAGCAGCCATGCCGGCAGGGCCTGAGCCCACAACAGCGACCTTCTTACCTGTCTTGTGTTTGGCGGGCTTGGCCACCACCCAACCTTCAGACCACGCTTTGTCAATGATGGCGTGCTCGATGGACTTGATGCCCACCGCGTCGCCATTGACGTTCACCACGCATGCGGCTTCGCAAGGTGCGGGGCAGATGCGGCCGGTGAACTCGGGAAAGTTGTTGGTGCTGTGCAGCACGTCAATCGCGTTTTTCCAATCGCCTTGGAACACCAAGTCGTTGAAGTCGGGGATGATGTTGTTAACCGGGCAGCCGTTGTTGCAAAACGGTGTGCCGCAGTCCATGCAACGGGCCGCTTGTGTTTTGGCTTGCGTGTCGTCCAAGCCAATCACAAACTCGTTGTAATTCTTCAAGCGCTCCTTGACCGGCTTGTAGCCCTCTTCAATGCGCTCGATTTCCATGAAGCCAGTGATTTTTCCCATGATTTCGATCTTTCTGCGGGTTACTTCGCCGCAACGGCTTTCTTAGCGGACGCCACGGTCGCCTTGGCCGCTTTGGCGGCGTTGAGTTCTCCCAAAGCACGCTTGTACTCATTGGGAAAGACCTTGACGAATTTGGTGCGCGCCGCATGCCAGTCATCCAAGAGCTCGCGGGCGCGCTTGGATCCCGTCCAACGGTGGTGATCTTCCAAAAGCTTCTTGAGTTGTGCCTCGTCGGTTTGATCGCGGTGCCAAATCGCGCGTGGTAACGAGGCCTCTTGCTCAGCAGCACTCAACACCTTTTCCATGGAGACCATGGCGGTGTTGCACTTCAAATGGAATTGACCGTCTTCGTCATACACATAAGCCACACCACCGCTCATGCCGGCCGCAAAGTTGCGCCCGGTTTTACCCAAAACCGCCACCGTCCCGCCGGTCATGTATTCACAACCATGATCGCCGGTGCCTTCAACAACCGCGGTCGCTCCCGACAACCGCACCGCGAATCGCTCACCGGCCACACCCGAGAAGAACGCCTCCCCACGGGTGGCGCCGATCATCACGGTATTACCCACGATGATGTTGTTGACCGCGTCGCCGCGGAAGTCGATGCTCGGGCGCACCACCACACGACCGCCGGAGAGACCTTTACCGGTGTAGTCGTTGGCGTCGCCAATCAGGTAGAGCGTGATGCCGTTGCACAAGAAGGCACCGAACGATTGCCCCCCCGTGCCTTCCAACTGGATGCGAATGGTGTCATCGGGCAAACCTTCGGGGTGTACCTTGGTCACAGCTCCAGACAACATCGCCCCCACCGAACGGTTGACGTTGCGGGCCACGTCCATGAACTGCACTCGCTCACCCCGCTCAATGGCGGGCTTGGATTTTTCGATCAACTTTTGGTCCAGGGCTTTTTCCAGACCGTGGTCTTGCTGAGCGACGTGCAAAAGAGGCACGTCAGGGCCAACCCGCGGCACCGCGAGCAAACGGCTGAAATCCAAACCCGACGCCTTCCAGTGTTCGATGCCAGCGCGCATGTCGAGTAAATCGGCACGACCGATCATGTCGTCGAACTTCTTGATGCCCAGTTGCGCCATGATTTGACGCACTTCTTCGGCGATGAAGAAGAAGTAGTTG
>CAZNWS010000308.1:0-2126 GCA_964576495.1 uncultured Hydrogenophaga sp.
TAAAAATGGATAAAAAAACTGGAGAAGTCACTTTTGATAATGGTGGCAAAAAATTCAAGACGGCGCCTGGTCGATCGGCCTGCAAGGCATTGAAACCGACCCCCAAGCCTTGGCGCAATTGCCGATTTTTTCGAGCGTGCGCCCCGGCCAATCGGTGCGCCTGGGTGATGTGGCCCGCATCGAACGCGCCCGTGCACCGGCCACGCAATTGGCGGCCACCGAGGGACGCTCAGCCATCTCCATGGCGGTGACCAAAAAATCGGGCATCAACACCTTGAATTTGGTGGGCGAACTCAACGCCTACATCGAACGCCAAAACCCCAGCTTGGCACCGCTGGGCTTGGCACTGCGCTTGACCGACGACCAAACCATCCCCACCAGCGAAGCCATTGGGGTGATGCAGACCAACGCTTTGTACGGCGTGATCTTGGTGTTGGCGGTGTGTTGGGTGTTTTTGGGTTGGCGCATCGGCGTGCTGGTGGCGTTGGGCATTCCGTTTTCTTTGCTCGGCACCTTTGGCTTGCTCTCGGCCATGGATTACACGGTGAACATTTCGGTCCTGCTCGGCGTGGTGATCGCTTTGGGCATGCTGGTCGACGACGCGGTGGTGGTGGTCGAGGCCATTTACTACCGCATGGAACGCGGCCAAGCGGCTTTGCAAGCCTCATTGGATGCGGTGGCCGAGGTCTGGAAGCCGGTGCTGGCTTCGGTGGCCACCACGATGGCCGCGTTTTTGCCGCTCATGCTCTTGCCTGGCATCATGGGCAAGTTCATGTTTGTGATTCCTTTTGTGGTCACCCTGGCGTTGTTGATTTCTTTGCTCGAGGCGTTTTGGATGATGCCGGTGCACGTGCAAAGCATCGGCATGCGCTTTGACCCCCACTCCAAACAGCAACGCTGGCGCGACAACTTCAACCGCACGCTGCGTTTGCGCTACGGCCAAGCCTTGGCCTATGCCTTGCGTCGTCCCAAACGCTTTGCGGTCATTGGTTTGGGCGCGGTCATGCTGGCGCTGACCCTCGTGTCCACCGGTGTGGTGCGGGTGCAGTTTTTTGCGTTTGACCCGATTCGGGCCTTCTATGTCAACGTGGACATGCCGCAAAGCGCTTCTCTTGAAGACACGCTGGCCGAAACGCAACGTGTGGAGGCTTTGGTGCGCCAGCAACTGCGTGGCATCGGCCCCGGTGGGGAGGCGCGCGCCGTGACATCAACGGCTGGCATCAAGTTCACCGACACCGAACCGGTTTATGGGAACGTCTACGGCCAGGTGTTTGTGTCGCTCAACCCGGCCACCGACGATGCGCGGGCCGTGGCCGAGGTGGTGGATGCCATGCGAGAACCGGTCGAGGCCTTGGACAGCGTGGCTCGCCTGAGTTTCACCATGCTCGCGGGTGGGCCGCCGGCCGGTAAAGCCATCAGCGTGAAGGTGCGCGGTGACGACTTCGACGACATCCAAGCCGCAGCCGATGCGCTCAAAGCCATCGTGGCCAACATCCCTGGCACACAAGACATCCAAGACGACAACTTGCCTGGCCGAAAACAGTTGCAACTGAGCATGGACCACGACGCGATCCGCGCCGCTGGCCTGTCGCCATTGCAAGTCGCGCGCCTGGTTCGCTTGAGCGTGGACGGCGAGGTCGTGGCTTTCACGCGTGACGAAGGCGACAAGATCGATTTGCGCGTGCAATCGGCCAGCAGCAGTGGCGAAGCGTTGCGGGCCAACGCTTACGAGCTGCTGCGCGAGCCCGTGGCCCTGCCCAACGGACAAACCACCACCTTGGGCCAATTGGTCCAGGCACAAAGCCAAGACGGGCGCGGCTTCATCCGCCACCACAACTTGCGCCGCACCGTGACCGTGGAAGCCAATTTGAACAAAGAAATCACCGACACCGCCGAAGCCAATGCGCAAATCCAAGCGGCTTGGGCCAAGGTGCAAATCCAACACCCCAACATCGATTTGGATTTTTCGGGAGAACTCGAAGACATCGAAGAAAGCTTGGCGGCCATGAAGGTCTTGTTCTTGATGGGCATGGGCTTGATCTACCTGATTTTGGCCGCGCAATTCCAGAGCTACTTCCAGCCTTTGATGATTTTGGTGACCGTGCCCTTGGCCTTCACGGGCGTGG
>CAZNWS010000309.1:0-2119 GCA_964576495.1 uncultured Hydrogenophaga sp.
GGCCGCAGCCATCGGTGCGGGCTTGCCCGTCTCCGACGCTTCGGGCTCCATGGTGGTCGACATCGGTGGCGGCACGACCGAAGTCGGCGTGATCTCTTTGGGCGGCATGGTCTACAAAGGCAGCGTGCGCGTCGGTGGTGACCGTTTCGACGAAGCCATCATCGCTTACATCCGCCGCAACTACGGCATGCTCATCGGCGAGCCCACCGCCGAAGCCATCAAAAAAGAAATCGGCTCAGCCTTCCCCGGCGCCGAGGTCAAAGAAATGGAAGTCAAGGGCCGCAACCTCTCCGAAGGGGTCCCTCGCAGCTTCACGATTTCCAGCAACGAAATCTTGGAAGCCTTGACCGACCCGCTCAACCAAATCGTGGCGGCCGTCAAAACCGCTTTGGAGCAAACCCCGCCCGAACTCGGTGCCGACATCGCCGAGCGCGGCATGATGCTCACCGGTGGTGGTGCTTTGCTGCGCGACCTGGACCGCCTCCTGGCCGAAGAAACCGGCTTGCCCGTCTTGGTGGCCGAAGACCCACTGACCTGCGTGGTGCGCGGCTGCGGCATGGCTTTGGAGCGCATGGACCAGCTGGGCACCATCTTCACCCACGAATAAAGCACAACCGACTCGCCCAAACTGCACATGTCGCTGGGCACACTGGACCGCACACCCCCGCCATTTTTTCGGCAAGGATTCTCTGCCATTTCGAAGCTGGCGGTCTTCAGTGCTTTGTCGCTGTTTTTGATGGTCGCCGATGTGCGGCTCAACATCACTGCGCCTTTGCGATCGGCCTTGGCCACGGTGATCTATCCCTTGCAATGGTTGGTGGTGCAACCGGTGCATTTGGTCCAAGGTGCGGGTCGTTACATCACCACGGTCTACACGGCGCAAACCGAGTTGCAAGCCATCCAAAAGACCTTGCTGGACCAGTCGGCCAAAGCCAACCAAGTCGACCCCCTGCTGCACGAAAATGCCCGCTTGCGCGCCCTGCTCGATTTGCGTGAGAGGTCCAGCAGTCAGGCCTTGGCCGCCGAAGTCTTGTACGACGCGGCCGATCCGTTTTCGCGCAAGGTCGTCATCAGCCGCGGACAAATACACGGCGTCGAAGCGGGTATGGCGGTGATTGACGAGTCCGGAGTCCTGGGTCAAGTCACACGCACCTACCCCCTGGTCTCCGAAGTGAAGTTGGTCACCGACCGCGATCTGGCCATCCCTGTGCTGAATTTGCGCACGGGCGAACGCTACTTGGCCTACGGCCAATCGGGCACCGGCCAGTCGAGCATGGAATTGCGCTTCACGCCCAACAGCGCAGACCTGAAGGTGGGCGACGAGCTGACCACCAGCGGTGTCGATGGGGTCTACCCCCCGGGTATGGCCGTGGGCAAAGTTCGCATGGTCAACCAACGCACCAATTCGGCGTTCGCCAACATCGTGGTCGACCCGGTGGCCAACACCCAAGGCGCGATGCAGGTGTTGGTGCTCACCCAATTGGGTGAACCGTTGCCGCCCTCGCCCTTGGCCACACCCAAAGTCAGCCCGCCCAGCGCGGCCTCTAGGGGTACGCCATGATCATGCGACCTGGCCAGCCGCTGCTGCTGCCCGCCAACCCTTTCTTCATCGCGTTCAGCTTGTTCATGGCCTTGGTCCTGAACATGTTTTTGAACGTATCGGTCTGGGGCAACGCCGCTTGGCGGCCCGACATCTTGGCCGTGGTCTTGGTGTTTTGGGGTGTGAGCCAACCGGGTCGCATCGGCGTGGGCGTGGCGTTTTTCTTGGGCCTCCTGATGGACATCCACCAGGGCGCTTTGTTGGGTCAGCACGCTTTGGCTTACAGCTTGCTGGGGTTTTTTGCCGCCGTGATTCACCGCCGCCTGGTGTGGTTTGACTTGATCTCACAATCTGCCCACGTCCTGGGCCTGTTGATGGCTTCTCAACTGGTGATTTTGTTGGTGCGCATGGGCTCTGGCGGCCAATTTCCCGGTTGGTCGTTCTTCTTGGCACCCGTGCTGGGTGCCGCCTTGTGGCCGGTGGCACACGCCGTGCTGCTCGCCCCACAACGCCGGGCACCCAATCCCGACAAAAACCGTCCCATCTGAGCGGCCCCATGACCGAGCTGCGCAACGTCGA
>CAZNWS010000310.1:0-2096 GCA_964576495.1 uncultured Hydrogenophaga sp.
CCCACGACAACAGGAATCACAATCCTGGACTCTACCAACTGAGCTACAGCCACCGCAGGCGCAAATTATAGCGCGTTTTGTGCCCGCTTCAGCGCAAGCCCGCAGGGGCGGGCGCCAAAATTTGGGCTTTGTAGCGGGCCTTGAGGCTGTTGACATAGGCCTTGGATTCGGCGTCGGTCCACGCTTGTGCGTACTGCTGGTCTTGGGCCGCGCCCAAACCCTCGGCCGGCAAGACCTGCTCGACTTGGATCACCACATAGCCTTGGTTGGGCAACTTCACGCCAACCCAAGCGGGCAAGGTTTGGGTGCTGGCCGTCATGACGGCGTTGACCGCGTCGGGGCTTAAGCCCAAGGCAGCGACACGACTGATGGTGCGGCTCTCGCCCAAACCGGTGGGCGCAGCGCCACCCTTCCAAGCCGCCAAGGACTGCTCGCCTTGAGCCTGTGCCAACTCGACGGCACGCTGCGAAACCCAGCGGGCGCGCACCGCGTCTTTGACTTGTTCAAAGGGCTGGGTGGCCGCAGGCGCGTAGCGCACGATGCGGGCAGCGGCCAAACGGCCCGAGCCCAGCTCCACCGCTTCGGTGTTGGTTTTTTTGGCGATCGAGTCGGGTGAAAACACCGCAGCGAGCAAACGGTCGTTGGACCACACACCCGCATCGGCTTGGACTCGGCGGGTCAAACCCGTTTGGGTTTGAACGGTCAACTTGAAACGCTCGGCCACGGGCTGCAGGCTGTCGGCTTGCTCGTAGACCATGTTGGTGAAGGTCTCTGCCGCTTCGGCAAACAAACGTTGGGCTTGCTGCTTTTTGAGGTCTTCTTCGATCTGGGCGCGCAAGGCTTCAAAGCTGGGCTTGGGCGGTGCTTTGATGTCGGTCAAGCGGATGATGTGCCAACCAAATTCGGTTTTGACCAAATCCGAGATTTGGCCTTTGCTCAAGGAAAACACCACATCCTCAAACGCCTTGACCATGGCGTTGCGGCCAAAGAAGTTCAAATCGCCACCCTCAGCGGCAGAACCTGGGTCTTGCGAGTGTTGCTTGGCCAAAGCCGCAAAGCGTTCGGGTTGCTGACGCGCCTGGGCCAACACGGCCTCGGCTTTTTGCTTCACCTCGGCCTGGGTGGCTGCATCGGCTTTGGGGTCGAGGGTGAACAGGATGTGGCTGGCACGGCGCTCTTCGGCACCGGCCCACTGAGCGGTGTTTTGCTCGAAATAAGCGCGCACATCGGCCTCGTTCAAACGAACCTCATTGGCCAAGGCTTGTGCGTCCAGCACCACATACTCCACATCGGCTTGCTCTGCCGTTTGGAAGGCACTGGCGTTGCTTTGGTAATAGGTCTGTAAATCGGCGTCGGTGGGCACCGCCTGCGCGGCGAACTGCGATGCGGTGAACGGAGCCACGCGCACTTGGCGGCGCTCAAAGAAAGCCTTCAAACCGGCGGCAGCCGTGGCTGGCGTGGTGAAGCCACTGGCCAACACACCTTGCGTGAGTTGCTGGACCGACAAATCTTGGCGGACTTGGTTTTCGAACATTTCTGGCGACATACCCTGACGCGCCAACAAGGCTCGGTAGGCTTCCATGTCGAGCTTGCCATCGGGCAAACGCATGGAAGCGATGATTTCGTTGCTCTGCAAATCGCGCTGCAAGCGCTGATCGCTGGTGAAGACGCGCAGGTCTTGCGCGGCCACGGCCATCACGCGTTGCTGGACCAGGTTCTCCAGCGCCGCATAACGGGCTTCAGGGGTATCGAGCATCTTGATGTCGATGGTGGGCATGGCTTGTTGCAAACGCTCGATTTGCGCTTGGTGTGCCGCGTCCCACTCGGTGGTCTTGATACCTTGACCATTGACTGTCGCCACATCCTCACCACCCTGGGTGGCGCTGAAATAACCCTCCACACCAAAGAGCACAAAGGAGGGAATGATCAAGAGCATCAAAAAGCCCATCAAGTACTTTTTGTGCTGGCGAATGGATTCAAACATGCTGCAAGCCCGTAAAGGAAAAAACGAAAAAGGCGAACACAGGTTCGCCTTTTCGAGGGTGGTGGGTGCTGACGGGGTCGAACCGCCGACCTACGCCTTGTAAGGGCGCCGC
>CAZNWS010000311.1:0-2090 GCA_964576495.1 uncultured Hydrogenophaga sp.
TCGTCGCCATCGCCACCGCGCCCGGACGCGGTGCGGTGGGCATCGTGCGTGTGTCCGGGCGTTCGCTCTCGGGCTTTGTGCAGGCGCTGCTTGGGCGCAGTTTGGTGCCGCGCCAAGCCACCTACTTGCCGTTTTTGGACGCCGATGGCTCGCCCATCGATCACGGTTTGGCGATTTACTTTGTGGCGCCGCAGTCCTACACCGGTGAAGACGTGTTGGAGTTGCAAGCCCACGGTGGGCCGGTGGTGTTGCAGTTGCTCATGGCGCGCTGTTTGGCGGTGGCCGCCGAGCTTGACCCCGTGACGCAACAGGCGCGTTTGCCCGGTTTGCGGCCGGCACGCCCCGGCGAATTCACCGAGCGAGCGTTCCTCAACGACAAGATGGACTTGGCGCAAGCCGAGGCGGTTGCCGATTTGATCGACGCCAGCACCGAGGCCGCTGCGCGCAGCGCGAGCCGGTCTTTGGCCGGTGCGTTTTCACACGAGGTGCACACGCTGCGCGATGCGCTGATTCACCTGCGCATGTTGGTCGAGGCCACGCTGGACTTCCCCGAAGAAGAAATCGACTTCCTGAAAAAAGCCGACGCCGAAGGTCAGCTTGCACGCCTAACGGAAAAGCTCGCACAGGTGCGCGCCCAAGCCCAACAAGGCGCACTCTTGCGCCAAGGGGTATCGGTGGTGATCGCGGGTCAGCCCAATGCGGGCAAGAGCTCTTTGCTCAACGCGTTGGCCGGTGCTGAGTTGGCCATCGTCACGCCGATCGCGGGCACCACGCGCGACGTGGTGCAACAAACCATCCAGATCGAAGGCGTGCCGGTGCATGTGATCGACACCGCGGGTTTGCGCGACAGCCCCGAGGTGGACGTGGTTGAGCAAATCGGTATCCAGCGTGCGTGGGACCAAATTCGCCAAGCCGATGCGGTGCTGTTTTTGCACGACCTCACGCGCTGCAACGAAGCCGCGTACCAAGCTCATGACGCGGCCATCGCCGCGGCTTTGCCCAGCGGCGTGCAGGTGCTGCATGTGGGCAGCAAGCGGGACCAGGTGAGTGACGAGGCTTTGGCGCAGCGTTTGCCCGAAGGCGCTTTGGCGTTGTCGGCGGTGTCGGGCGAGGGCTTGACCGATTTGCGACAGCGCTTGCTCCAGTGGGCCGGTTGGCAGCCCGCCAGCGAAGGCGTGTTCATGGCGCGCGAACGTCACTTACAAGCCTTGGCGCGGGTGGACGAACACCTGAGCCAAGCGCAGCATTGGTTGCAGGCGCAGGCCGAACATTTGGATTTGCTGGCCGAAGAGCTGCGCTTGGCGCAGCAGGCTTTGGGCGAGATCACCGGCGAATTCACCGCCGACGATTTGCTTGGCGAGATCTTCTCGCGCTTTTGCATCGGCAAGTGAGGCCGCGCAGGGCGTTTCAGTGCCCCGAAAAATCCACCAGGGTGAACAGGTTCAAGCCCGATTCGCGCAGCTTGGCTTCGCCACCGAGTTCGGGCAAGGTCACGATGGCCGCGCCTTCGATGATCTCGGCACCCAAACGCTCCAGCAATTTTTTGCCGGCCATCATGGTGCCGCCGGTGGCGATCAGGTCGTCGATCAACAGCACGCGGTCACCGGCTTTGACGGCATCGGTGTGCAACTCCACGGTGGCGCTGCCGTATTCGAGTTCGTAGGTTTCCTCCACCGTGGTGAAAGGCAGCTTGCCCTTTTTGCGGATCGGCACAAATCCCACGCCGAGCACGTAGGCCAAGACCGAGCCGATGATGAAACCCCGCGCGTCCAAGCCCGCCACCACCGTCGGGCGCAGGGCCGGGTCCATGTAGCGGTGGACAAAGGTATCGATCAGCACGCGAAACACCTTGGGGTTTTGCAGCAAAGGTGTGATGTCGCGAAACTGCACGCCGGGAGCCGGCCAGTTGGGCACGGTGCGGATGTGTTCGCGCAAATAAGCAGAGGAATCCATGGCGGGGCTGGTGAGAAACAGAATCGGGCCATTATGGCCTGTGGATAACGGATAATTTACCCATGACCACACGTCCCACTTCACCCTTTGATGCCCAGCGAGCCATCGCTTTGGCCCAAGAAACCTTGAGCATCGAG
>CAZNWS010000312.1:0-2078 GCA_964576495.1 uncultured Hydrogenophaga sp.
TGCCGTCTTCTTCGGGCTTGAACGCCGCGCCGGTGCGGGTGTTCTTGAGCATGGCCAGGTAGTGCAGCGGGATGTCGGGGCGGCTCCAGGCGTCGGGCGCGGGCGACAGGTCGTCGGTGTTGGTCTCGCCAGGCACCTTGAAGACGGTGACGGTGATTTTTTTCTCAACTTCGGGGCGGGTGGTGAACCACTCGGCCTCGGCCCAGCTTTGCATGACTTCTTTGGCCTTGGCGTTGCCGGCCTTGGCTTTTTCGGCGACGTCGTTGAAGAAGTCGAACATCAACAGGGTTTTCTTCAGCGCATCAGCGGCCACACCGGCCACTTCGGCGCTGTCGAGCAACTCGATCAGGGGGTGAACGTTGTAGCCACCCACCATGGTGCCGAGCAACTCGGTGGCTTTGGCTTTGGAGACCAAGCCCACGCTCAGATCACCGTGGGCCACGGCGGCCAAGAAAGAGGCCTTGACCTTAGCGGCGTCGTCCACGCCGGGGGGCACGCGGTGCGTGAGCAGGTCCATCAAAAAAGCTTCTTCGCCTGCGGGGGGGGTCTTGATCAGCTCGATCAAGGCCGCCACTTGTTTGGCGTCCAGCGGCAGGGGTGGGATACCCAAAGCGGCGCGCTCGGCGACGTGGGCACGGTAATCGGTGAGGAATTGGGACATAAGAGACTCCTGAGGTGGGTCAAAAAAACTCAATGAAACCAGCGCTGGGCGCTGTCGGGCAACGCTTGGCCGGTTTGGTGCGCGCGCACCAAACATTGCCAATACAAACGGAAACTGGCGCGATCGTGCAAACGGCCTTCGTGCTGCAGCGGCGCCCAGTCGCACGCCGCGGCTTGGTCGATGATGTCGGCGGCGATATGCACCTCGTCCGGGCTGGGCGCAAAGGCGCGCAAGATGGGCCGAATTTGGTCGGGGTGGATGCTCCACATGCGCGTGTAGCCCAGTTGCTGAGCGGCTTGGCGCGCGGCGTGCTCCAAAGCCACGGCGTCTTTGAACTCGGTAACCACGTTGTGCGAGGGCACCTTGCCGTGGGCATGACAAGCCGCAGCAATCTCGAGCTTGGCGCGCAGCACCTGGGGGTGACTGAACTGGCCTTGCACGGTCATGGTCGAAGCGGGTAAAGCCCCCGCATGGGCAGACACAAAGTCCATCAAACCAAAGCTGAGCGACTGCACGCGCGGGTGCGCCGCAATGTCAAAGGCGCGGTGCACCGCGGCGGGCGACTCGATGAGCACGTGCAGCGGCAAGGCCGCAGCACCGGCGGCGTCCAGCGCACGCACGGCGCGCTGCACATCGTCCAAAGACTCGACCTTGGGCACCATGAGATGACACAAGCGGTGACCTGCACGACCGGCGATGTGGGCGACATCGGCCTCAAACGCGGGGTGATCGGTGGCGTGCACCCGAACCGCCACGCGGGCACCGTTAGGCGCTTGCAGCGCCAGCTCGGTGACCAAGGCGGCGTGGTCGGCTTCACCGCCGACGGGCGCACCGTCTTCGCAGTCCAAGGTCACGTCCATCACCACCGCGCCGAACTCTTCGCGCAACTCGGCTTGCAGGCGCAGGCTTTTTTCCATGCGCGCCGCCACCCCGCTGTAGTGATCGCAGACCGGCAAGACCCCAGCCGAAGCTTGGGCGCCGAGCAGCACATCACGGGGGTGGGCAACGCTCATGGCCAGGCTCACAGCAGGTGCTTGACGCCTTCTTGCTCGCCCTGCAATTCGGCCAGGGTTTTGTCGATGCAAGACTGGCTGAATGCGTCGATCTCGAGGCCTTCAACGACCTTGTATTCGCCGCCTTCGCAAGTCACGGGGAAGCCGAACATGACATCCTTGGGAATGCCGTACCAGCCTTGCGATGGGATACCCATGGTGACCCACTCGCCGTTGGTGCCCAAGGCCCAATCGCGCATGTGGTCGATGGCGGCGTTGGCAGCCGAAGCGGCCGACGACAAACCACGGGCTTCGATGATGGCCGCGCCGCGCTTGCCCACGGTGGGCAAGAACACGTTGGCGTTCCACTCCTGGTCGTTGATCATGTCCTTGACCGAGGCGCCATCGATGGTGGCAAAGCGGTA
>CAZNWS010000313.1:0-2077 GCA_964576495.1 uncultured Hydrogenophaga sp.
CCGAACAAGTCGGCTCAAAACGGCAGCTGTTGCCCAGCCATGGACTGAGCAACAAGCGGTAGAGCTTGATCAAACCCACCATGAAACGGCGCGGCCATTCAAACATGGTCACCTCGCGTCTGAGGCAGTTGGGCAAACAGCGCTTGCAGTTCGGCCCGGGCTGCGGCCTTCAAAACAGGCGAGGTGGCGCTGATGAACTGCTCTCGCTTGAACTCGCTGCGCAAGCGCACCACCCAAGCCTGTGAAGGCAAAGGACAAGGCAAATGCCGGCTCACTTCGTAGATTTGGCGACGCAAAGCGTTGCGCGTGACCGCGCGACGCGCCCAACGTTTGGGCAAGACCACGCCCAACCACGCACCAACTTGCGGAAACAAGTCGTGCCCGGCGTGCTGGCCCGAAAGCGGCGCGCTGTGCAAAGCGAAGTGAGGGGTTTTGGCCACGGTCTGTCCCGCCATGACGGCTTGGAACTGAAGCCGAGACGTGATGCGATGGATCATCGATACGCCTCAAGCTTGGAACGGTTGCGGGCGCAGCGATCGGTCTGCGTCCCACGCACGACGATCCCGCTTAGACGGCCAGACGCTTGCGGCCCTTGGCGCGACGAGCGTTGATCACAGCGCGGCCACCGCGGGTTTTCATGCGAACGAGAAAACCGTGGGTACGGGCGCGGCGAACTTTGGAAGGTTGGTAAGTGCGTTTCATGATGAATCTTCTGAATCAGACAAAGAACCCGAGATTATCGCAAATAAAACGACGTGCTGACAAGAACTTGGCGCAAGCAGCCCTCGCATCACCTTCAAAATGCGAAATTCGCGATTTAGGGACTTCCCTAGGCCTTGCTGACTTGTGGATAACTTGGGGTTGGGGCTACAATCAATCCCCTGCCCTGGGCGATTTATCCACAATTTTTAGAAAAACAAGAGCCGACATGAGCGAGGGCACTCCCCCCATTTCCCAACACGACGCAGCGCCCGATTTGTGGCAAGCCTGCCTGGATGTGTTGGCCCAAGACATCCCCGAGCAGCAGTTCAATACTTGGATCCGCCCACTGGTCGCCGAAGTCTCGGACGACGCCAGCAAGGTCACCATTCAAGTGGCCAACCGCTTCAAGATGGACTGGGTGCGCACCCAATACGTCAACCGCATCGCTGACACCTTGAGTCAGTTGGCCGACCACCCTGTGGCTGTGGAGTTAGCGCTTGCTAACCGTGAAAACACCGCCAAATCAACACCGAAGCCCGCCGCTGTCACCGACGACTTGTTGGCTGAATTGCCCGACGTGGCCTTGGTGGCCGCCGCCAACACGGGCGGCCCGAAGTCGCGCTTGAACCCCGCGCTGACCTTTTCCACCCTGGTGGAGGGCACGGCCAACCGCATGGCGCGCGCCGCCGCCATGCACGTGGCCGGCAGCTTGGGGCAGCTCTACAACCCGCTGTTCATTTACGGCGGCGTCGGTTTGGGCAAGACCCACTTGATGCACGCCATCGGCAACCATTTGCTGGCCGACCGACCCAAAGCCAAAGTTCTCTACATCCACGCCGAGCAGTTCGTCTCGGATGTGGTCAAAGCCTACCAGCGCAAGACCTTTGACGAATTCAAAGAGCGCTACCACTCGCTCGATTTGCTGCTGATCGACGATGTGCAGTTCTTCGCCAACAAAGAGCGCACCCAAGAAGAGTTCTTCAACGCTTTTGAAGCGCTGCTGGCCCGCAAGAGCCACATCGTGCTGACCAGCGACACCTACCCCAAAGGCTTGACCGACATCCACGAGCGCCTGGTCTCGCGCTTTGACTCCGGCCTGACCGTGGCCATCGAGCCGCCCGAGCTGGAAATGCGCGTGGCCATCCTGATCAACAAGGCCGTGGTCGAAAACGCCAATTTGCCCGAAGATGTGGCCTTTTTCGTCGCCAAACACGTGCGTTCGAACGTTCGCGAGCTCGAAGGCGCGCTGCGCAAGATCTTGGCGTATTCGCGTTTCAACCAAAAAGAGATCTCCATCCAATTGGCCCGAGATGCGCTAAAAGACCTCTTGTCCATCCAAAATCGCCAGATCAGCGTCGAAAACATCCAAAAAACC
>CAZNWS010000314.1:0-2069 GCA_964576495.1 uncultured Hydrogenophaga sp.
TTTTGGCCGACTACCACGCCCTCATCAAAGTGGGGGACCCTGCGCGCGTGCAGCGCTCGACGCTGGAGATCGCCGCGACCTGGCTGGCCTGTGGCTTGGACCCCGAGCACGTCACCTTCTACCGCCAAAGCGATGTGCCCGAAATCCCCGAATTGACCTGGTTCTTGACCTGTGTCACCGGCAAAGGCGTGCTCAACCGCGCCCACGCCTACAAAGCCTCGGTGGACAAAAACACCGCGGCGGGCGAAGAGCCCGATGCGGGCGTGACCGCCGGCCTCTTCATGTACCCCGTGCTGATGGGCGCGGACATTTTGATGTTCAACGCCCACCAAGTGCCGGTGGGGCGCGATCAAATCCAGCACATCGAAATGGCACGCGACATGGCCGCGAGCTTTAACCACTTGTATGGCGAACACTTCACGCCACCCCAAGCCGTCATCGAAGAGCACGTGGCCACCTTGCCCGGCTTGGATGGCCGCAAGATGAGCAAGAGCTACGACAACACCATCCCGCTCTTCACGCCGCCGACTCAACTGCGCAAACTGATCATGGGCATCGTGACCGACTCCAAAGCCCCCGGCGAGCCCAAGTCCACCGAGGGTTCGGCCCTGTTTCAGCTCTACCAAGCCTTCGCCAGCGCAGAAGAAACGGCCGCCTTCGCCCAAGCTTATGCGCAGGGCATCGCTTGGGGCGAAGCCAAACAGCAGGTGTTCGAGCGCTTGGACCAAGAGATCGCGCCGATGCGCGAGGTCTACGATCATCTGATGAAAGACCCCTCGGCCATCGAAGCCACCTTGAAGCGTGGTGCCGACAAAGCGCGCGCCATCGCCACCCCCTTCATGGCCCAATTGCGCCACGCCGTCGGTCTGCGACCACTCGACAAAACCGATAAAAAAGAAAAATTAAGCACTAAAACTGAATCCGCCAGTTTTAAGCAATACCGATCCGACAACGGTCAGTTTGTTTTCAAACTGGTGGATGCCAAGGGCGGGGTTTTGCTTCAAAGCACCGCTTTCGCCGACCCCAAGGCAGCGGCGCATGCCATCGGGTTGTTGCGTGAACAGGGCGAAAGTGCTTTGAAAACATTAGCAAATCAGCTCGAACCCATCCCCAACATCGAGGCGGTGTTGACGGCATTGGCCGGGCTCAACAAACCGTCGGTATAAACCCGGGCATGGCCGAAAAACCCTACTTTTTAACGAACGACCGTGCTAAACTGTTGCGTAAATAACTAATGCAGTGGCACAAGGGTTAGCTGAGTAGATGGTAAATCTAACAAAGTGATACACTTTGCACTAAATTAACATTTAAGTGCGAAATATGAGCATCTTTGTTATCGACGATCACCCCCTCATGCGCGAAGCCATCAGCGGTCTTATCCGCCGCTTGCGCCCTTCGGCCAAAGTGGTCGAAATCGAACGCATGGGCAACATGGCCAAGGTCTTGGCCGAACACGGCGAAGCCGAATTGGTTTGCTTGGATTTGAAAATGCCCGACACCAACGGCGTTTCCGCTGTGCGTGAAATTCGCCAGCTCATGCCCGACACCGTCATCGTGGTGGTTTCAGCGTCATCGGCCAGCGACTATGCCGACCTCACCCGTGAAGTCGGTGCCGACGCGTACGTGGAGAAGTCCGCGGGCGCCCAAGAAATCGGCCGCGTGCTGCGTGAATACCTGAGCGATGACGCCGCCGATGGCTCAGCACCGGTGGTGCCCACCAAGTTGTCCAAACGACAAAAGCAACTCTTGCTGTTGCTCGACCGTGGATTGAGCAACCGCGACATCGCCACCGAACTCGACATCAGCGAGCACACCGTGAAGGTGCACCTCTGGCGCCTGTTCCGCCGCCTCAACGTCAAGAGCCGCTCGCAAGCGAGCCACTTGGCACGCACGGCCCGTTTGATCGAACTCTGATTGAGGTCGTAGCCGCGGCTTGGGGCCTGCTAGAATCTCGGCTTCGACGAACGACACACCGATACAGGAGAGGTGGCAGAGTGGTCGAATGTACCTGACTCGAAATCAGGCGTACGGTTTCCGTACCGAGGGTTCGAATCCCTCCCTCTCCGCCA
>CAZNWS010000315.1:0-2057 GCA_964576495.1 uncultured Hydrogenophaga sp.
AAGCCGCCGCCGAGATTTTCCGAACCCTCTGACATGAAAAAAACCTACCCCCTGAGCGTGGAGGGCAAACACCCCGATCGAGTGCTCGACGCCGTCAAACACGACATCCGCAAATACTTCAAACGCGAGCGCGCCCGTGTCTTGCCCAAGGGCGTGGACTTCTGGGACTTCGACTGCAAAGTCGGTTTGGACGCGAACAGCGCCGAGGTCTGCAAAGTCGGCGCGGTGGTCGACACCGTGGGCGCTTTGGCCCAAAGTGGTGCGGCCAGCGTCTACGTGGAAATCTTATGCAAACCCGGCACCTGGGTGCCCGCACCGCTGCGCGAAACACCACCCCCAGCGGCTTGGGGTGTGGATGGGGCAGACTAAAAGTCACCCGCACTGAGGGTTTCAGCGCAAACCCGCCGCGCGCAATTTGTCTTTTTTACTGGGTCGTTTGCCCTTAACACCACCGTTGCCCTGGGGTGGTGGTGGGGTGTCGGTGGGCTCAAAGCCGGGCAGCACTTCCAGGGGCAGCTCGAGCCGTTCGCGCTTGCAGATCAAGCGCCAATGCGCTTGCGCCTCGGCGGTCACGAAGCTCACGGCCAAGCCACTGGCACCAGCCCGGGCTGTGCGACCGATGCGGTGGGTGTGATCGGTGGCCGAGCGCGGCAGGTCGTAGTTGACGACGATGGGCAGGAGCGCGATGTCGATGCCGCGCGAGGCCAAGTCGGTGGTGACCACCACGTCCCAACGTCCCGCTTTGAACTCGTCGAGCACGGTTTGGCGTGCGCCTTGGCTCATCTCGCCGTGAAAGGCGGTGGCAAAAATACCCGCCAAATACAGCTTATTGGCCACGTGTTCACAGGCATAACGCGTGGCCACGAACACGAGCATGCGCTGCTGCGGGTGCTCACTGATCAGGTGGCGCAGCAGCGCGGTGCGTTTTTTGTCGTCCACCGCGATGGCACGTTGGGCGATGTTCGGGGTGTGCGCCTCGGTGGGTGCGATGGTGATGCGAACGGGCTCGCGCAACAAGGCCTCGGCCAAGCCTTGCACCGCGGGCTCGAAGGTGGCACTGAACAAGAGGGTTTGTCGCTGGTCAGGCAAGAGGTCCATCAAGCGCTGCAGCTCTTCGGAAAAACCCAGGTCCAGCAAACGGTCGGCTTCGTCGAGCACAAGTTGCCGCACTTGACCCAAGTGCAAGGCGTTGTGGTTCACCACATCGAGCAAACGCCCAGGTGTGGCCACCACCACATCGGCGCCGCCACGCAAGCTCATGAGCTGGGGGTTGATGGACACGCCACCAAAGAACGTGCCCACTTTGATGGACTGCGCCAGCGGCCGCGCCAAGTCGCGCAACACCTCGCTGACCTGTGTGGCCAGCTCGCGCGTGGGCACCAAAATCAAGACTTGCGTTGGGCGTTGGCGAGACGCGTCTTCACGAGATGGGGCCACGGCCATGAGCCGCTGCAACACCGGCAGCGCATAGGCCAAGGTTTTGCCCGAACCGGTTTGTGCCTGGCCCACCACATCGCGACCTTGCAACACCGCTGGGATGGCCTGCTGCTGGATGGGCGTGGCGCTGCTCAAGCTTTGTGCGTTCAAAGCGCTGAGCAGCGCGGGGGCCAAGCCCAGATCGGCGAAATTCATCAATGGCGGAAGTGCCGCACGCCCGTGAAGACCATCGCCACGCCGCGCTCATTCGCCGCATCGATGACTTCTTGGTCGCGCATGGAGCCGCCGGGCTGGGCCACGCAGGTGGCGCCTGCGTCCACCACCACATCGAGACCGTCGCGGAAGGGGAAGAAGGCGTCGCTGGCGACCACGGTGTTTTGCAGGCTGAGCTTGGCCGCTTCGGCCTTGATGCTGGCGATGCGGGCGGAATCCAAGCGGCTCATTTGGCCTGCGCCCACGCCCATGGTCATGCCGTTTTTGCAGAACACGATGGCGTTGGATTTGACGAACTTGGCCACTTTCCAGGCGAAGAGCAGGTCGCTCAGTTCTTCAGGCGTGGGTTGCTTGACGGTGACCACCTTGAGGTCAGCCAAGGCCAGCTCGTGGTTGTCGGCGCTTTG
>CAZNWS010000316.1:0-2051 GCA_964576495.1 uncultured Hydrogenophaga sp.
CCTGTGGTTCGACCTGCCGCCGGCCGTGGCCGCGGCTCGCTTGGCCAACGCCCGCACACCGGACCGCTTTGAGTCCGAGTCACAAACTTTTTTTGAACGCGTGGCCAGCGGTTACGCAGCGCGCATGCAGGCCGACCCCCAGCGTTTTGCTCGCATCCCCGCCGACCAATCCCCTGAGCAGGTGGGACACGCCGTGCGCGCTGCGCTGGTGGAGCGTTCTTGGTTGCCGCCCAGCCCATGAGCGCCACCACCTTGGCCCCCTGGCTGCAACGCCAGCTCAACGAGCTGCGCCAACAGCGTGGCCACGCTGTGCTCTTGGCAGGCCCCTCGGGTTTGGGGCAATACGATTTGGCCTTGGCCTTGGCCCGCAGCTGGTTGTGTGAAACGCCAACCGAACAGGGCGCCTGTGGCCAGTGCGGTAGCTGCCACGCGGTGGACGTGCACACCCATCCCGACCTGTGCATGCTCATGCCCGAGACGCTGAGCTTGGCGCTGGGCTGGCCGCTGGACGAAGCCTCGCAAAAAAAGATCGACGAGAAAGACCGCAAACCCAGCAAGCTGATTCGGGTTGAGGCCACGCGACAAGCGGTGACCTTCACCCAGTTCACCCGTTCGCGCGGCGACACCAAGGTGGTGTTGGTGTACCCCGCCGAGCGCATGAACATGGAGTCGGCCAACACCCTGCTCAAAACGCTGGAAGAGCCAGTGGGTTCGGTGCGTTTTGTCTTGGCCACCGAGGCCGCTCATCAGCTGCTGCCGACCGTGCGCAGTCGTTGCCTGACGCACCACCTGCAGTGGCCCAGCGAAGAAGAAGCATTGCCGTGGCTCATGGCGCAAGGTGAGTCACCGATGAGCGCTGAGCAGGCCCGCGTCGTGTGGCGCGCTGCGGGCGGCCGTCCCGACGATGCTTTGCGTTGGGCGGCCATGGGCCTGAGCGCTCAAACCTGGAGCCGATTGCCCAAAGCCCGGGCCCAAGGCGACGCACCGGTCATGGCCGACTGGGAGCCTGCCTTGCAGTTGGAGGTCATGCAAAAAGTCTGTCACGACCTGATGGCCGTGGCCACTGGCGCCGAACCGCGATTTTTTGAAGCCGCCGACTTGCCCGCCAAAGCCCACCTTTTTCGACTCCAGCGTTGGAGCCAAGACCTGATGCACGCCGCGCGCAGCGTGGAGCACCCCGTCAACCCCGGTTTGCGTTGGGAAGCTTGGCTGAGCCAAGCGCAACAAGCCCTGAGCCCCCGACGTTGAGAGACACCGCATGTTCACCGATTCCCATTGCCACCTGAATTTTCCCGAGCTCAACAGCCAATTGCCCCAAATCTTGGCCGACATGCAAGCCGCCCAAGTCGACCGGGCGCTGTGCATTTGCTGTACCTTGGAAGAGTTCGAGGCCGTGCACCAATTGGCGCTGGACCACCCCAATTTGTGGTCGAGCGTGGGGGTGCACCCCGATTACGAAGACACGCCCGAGCCCAGCGTGGACGACCTGGTTCGTCGCGCGGCTTTACCCCGAGTGGTGGGCATTGGCGAGACCGGCTTGGATTACTACCGTCTCAACGGCCGCAGCGTGGCCGAGATGGCGTGGCAGCGCGAGCGTTTTCGGGTGCACATCCAAGCGGGGCGTCAAACCGATTTGCCGCTCATCATTCACACCCGCAGCGCGTCGGAAGACACCTTGGCCATGCTCAAAGCAGAAGGCGGTTTTGCTTCGTCCGACGGCACGCCGGTGTCCAAAGGCGTGTTCCATTGCTTCACCGAAACCCAAGCCGTGGCCCGTGCCGCCTTGGATTTGGGGTTTTACATTTCGCTCTCGGGCATCGTCACCTTCAAAAACGCCAACGATTTACGCGATGTCGCTCGTTTGGTGCCCATGGACCGATTGCTCATCGAAACCGACAGCCCTTATTTGGCTCCAGCACCACACCGAGGCAAGACCAACACCCCCGCGTTCGTGCCCCTGGTGGCACAACAAATCGCCGACGTCAAAGGGGTGTCGGTTGAGGCCGTGGCCCAGGCCACCAGCGAGAATTTCGATCGCTTGTTTGACCGGG
>CAZNWS010000317.1:0-665 GCA_964576495.1 uncultured Hydrogenophaga sp.
GACGTGATGTCGGTGGAGGTGCCCGCGCACGACCCGGAAGGCGACTTGATGGCGCACCCGGTGTGCTTGAACCCCGCGCGGGTGGACATCGTCTCGAGCTGGGCGGTGCACCGCATCGGCCCAGACCACCGGCCCCGCGTGGAGGAGCCGACCTTTGTGGTGGTCTACCGCGATGCGCAACACGAATCGCGCTTCACCGTGCTCAACGCCGTCACGGCGCGGCTCATGGCCCATTTGGACCAGGGCTTGAGTGGACAAGACGCGGTGTCTGAAGTGGCTTTGGCCCTCGGACACGACAACCCCAGGGCGCTCGACGCCATGGGCCGTGCGCTGCTGGAAGGCTTGCGCGAACAAGGATTGATCTTAGGAGTGAAAACATGAATGCAGTGCTGAACAAAACGGCGATGGGTGGCTTGCGGGCCTTGGATTGGGCGGGTTTGTGGGTGGGCTTGCTCAGCCTGCGCCTTTTGATGGCGTGGGAATTTGGCGAAGCCGGTTGGGAAAAATGGACCGGTGAGAACTGGTTTGCCGACATCCAGTCGCAGTTCCCTTGGCCCTTCAACGTGGTGCCGCCCGACATCAGCTGGGCCATGGCCACGGGCTTTGAGGTGTTGGGCGCGATCGCTTTGGTGATCGGTTTGGGCACGCGCTTCTTTTCGTTCTCG
>CAZNWS010000317.1:794-2048 GCA_964576495.1 uncultured Hydrogenophaga sp.
TCAGCAACGACGGTCACGGTAACTTCAAGCTGCCCGTGCTCTTCATCGGCATGTTGCTGCCACTGGTCTTCATGGGCCCCGGCCGACTGTCGCTGGACCACGTCCTTCGCCAGCGTTGGTTCAAGCCCTGCGGCGCAAGCGGTGGTGCTGCGCCCACCAAAGCGCCAGCAGACCGCTGAGCGAGGCCGAGGTCAAACGGCCGCGAAACAGGCGTCGAGCTCGCGCAGCCAGCGAGCTTTGTCGGCGTCTTTGGCGAAGCTGGCTTGCAGGCTGTTGGCCGCCAAGGTCTTGGCGTCGGCGGCGGTGAGTTGCAGCGCTTGGAAGGTCTGCTGGTAGTTCTCGTTCAAGTAGCCGCCGAAGTAGGCCGGGTCGTCGGAGTTGATCGTCACGCACAGGCCCGCGTCGAGCATCTGTTTGAGGTTGTGGTCTTCCAAGCGGTCGAACACACACAGCTTGAGGTTGGAGAGCGGACACACGGTCAGCGGCATGCGGCTTTGCGCCAAGCGTTGCATCAGTGCGGGGTCGTGAATGGCTTGCACACCGTGGTCGATGCGCTCGACCTGCAACACATCCAAAGCGCTCCAGATGTAAGCCGGCGGGCCTTCTTCGCCGGCATGGGCCACCACGTGCAAACCCAAGGCGCGGGCTTGCGCGAACACGCGGGCGAACTTCTCGGGCGGGTGGCCCACTTCGCTTGAGTCGAGACCCACGCCAATGAAACGCTCGCGCCAAGGCAAGGCCGCTTGCAGCGTCTCGATGGCCTCGTCTTCGGAGAGGTGGCGCAAGAAACACAAGATCAAATCGGCGCTGATGCCCAGCTTCGCCTGCGCGTCTTGGCAGGCGCGGTGCAGGCCTTCGATGACCACGCCCATGGGCACGCCCCGCGCGGTGTGGGTTTGGGGGTCAAAGAAGAGCTCGGCGCGCACCACGTGGTCGGCCGCCGCGCGCTCGAAATACGCCCACGCCATGTCGTAAAAGTCGGCCTCGTGCAGCAGCACGCTGGCCCCGGCGTAGTACAGGTCCAGAAAACTCTGCAGGTTGGTGAAAGCGTAGGCGCTGCGCAGCGCCGCCACATCGGCGTAGGGCAGCGACACGCCGTTGCGCTGTGCCAGCGCAAAGATCAGTTCGGGCTCGAGCGAGCCTTCGATGTGGATGTGCAGTTCGGCCTTGGGCATGGTTTGGATCAAGGCGGCCAAGGACTGGGCGGTAGCGGTCATGGGGTCTCCCGTGGCGGTGTCAGCGCCACATGTTACG
>CAZNWS010000318.1:0-2035 GCA_964576495.1 uncultured Hydrogenophaga sp.
CGCGCCACCGCCATGGACGTGCCCGACATCGCCAAACACAACGCCGTCAATTACCTGGGCGCGGTGCACCTGAGCGCGGCGGTGGTACCGGCGCTGCTGGCGCAAGGCCACGGCCACATCAGCTTCATCAGCAGCGTGGCCGGCTTTCGCGGCCTGCCCAACGGCTTGGCCTACGGTCCGACCAAAGCCGCGCTCACGCACTGGGCACAAACCCTCTACATCGATTTGGCCCCGCACGGCATCGGCGTGAGCGTGGTGCACCCAGGTTTTGTGCAAACCCCACTGACCGCTCAAAACGAATTCAAAATGCCCGCCATCATCACGCCCACCGAGGCCGCCCAAGCCATGATGCGCGACTGGGCGCGCGGCGTGTTTGAGATTCATTTCCCCAAACGCTTCACCCGCGTGCTGCACTTCTTGCGCTGGCTGCCACACCGCCTGTATTGTGTGTTGGTTCGCCGCGCCACCGGACTCTGAACATGAACACCACCGAACACAGCCGCGCCACCATCCAACGACTGGTGGCTTTTTACAGCGCGCTCCAGCCCGAGCATTTGGCGCAGATAGAACAGCTGTACACCGCCGATGCGCGCTTCAAAGACCCCTTCAACGAGGTGCAAGGGGTCGCGGCCATTCGCGGCATTTTTGAACACATGTTTCACCGCCTGGACCACCCACGCTTTGTGGTGACGCAACAAGTGGTCGATGGCGATCGGGCCTTCTTGGTGTGGGACTTCCACTTCTCGTTTCGCGGTGAAGCCACCCCGCGCACCATCCGCGGCGGCTCGTTGCTGCGCTGCACGCCCGACGGCCGCGTGAGCGACCACCGCGACTATTGGGACGCGGCCGAGGAGTTGTACGAACAAATCCCCGTGCTCGGTGCGGTGATGCGCTGGCTCAAGCGCCGAGCCAACCGGGCTTGAGCGGGACCCACCTCAGGGTGGGCAGGTGTCGATGAAACTCTGGCGTTGCGCCAGTTTCTCGTACAAACGGGCCAATTGGGGATGCGCGCTACGCCAATCCAGCGAGGCAAAACGGAAGTCCAAGTAACCCAAAGCACAGCCCACGGCCACATCGGACAGGCTCAAGTACACGCCCGAGCAATACGGCTTGTCACCCAAGCCCCGCTCCATGGCGGTCAAACTGGCGTGGATTTTGTCCATCTGGCGGTCGATCCACGCCGAGCAACGCTGCGCATCGGTGCGCCCCGTCCAAGTGGACTCCAATCGTGCGGCGATGGCAGCATCGAGCAGGCCATCGGCCAAAGCTTCCCAGGTTTTAACTTCGGCGCGTTCGCGCCCTGAAGCCGGAATGAGCTTGCCCACGGGGGACATGGTGTCAAGGTATTCGGTGATGACGCGCGAATCGAACATCGCTTCGCCGCCTTCCATGATCAAGCACGGCACCTTGCCCAAGGGGTTGGCGGTACTGATCGTGCTGTCTTGGGACCACACGTCTTCTTCAATGAATTGAAATTCGAGCTTTTTCTCCGCCAGCACGACACGCACTTTGCGCACGTAGGGGCTGGTCTGGGAACCGATGAGCTTCATGTCAAAAAGAGGCAGTTGGGATGGGTTCATTCTAGCCACCTTCTACAATGCAGGTATGTCTGCACAAACCCCTTCCAACCCCGCCTTGTCGGCTGTTGCCGCTCTCTCGCCGCTCGACGGCCGCTACCACAACCGTTTGGGCGCTTTGCGTCCTTTCATGAGTGAATTGGGCTATATGCACCGCCGCGTGCAAGTCGAAATTGCGTGGTTCATTGCTTTGTCCGACGCGGGTTTTGCCGAATTCAAACCTTTGTCGGCGGGTGCGCGCACCTATTTGCTCAATTTGGTGAAAAATTTCAGTGCAGACGACGCATTGGCCATCAAAACCATCGAGAAAACCACCAACCACGACGTCAAAGCCGTGGAGTACTGGATCAAGTCCAAATTCGACGCCCGCCCCGAGCTGGAAAACGCGTCTGAATTTGTGCACTTTGCCTGCACCAGCGAAGACATCAACAACACCAGCCACGCCCTGCAACTCAAGG
>CAZNWS010000319.1:0-2023 GCA_964576495.1 uncultured Hydrogenophaga sp.
TACCGGCCTGTCACGCCGGGGGTCGCGGGTTCGAGTCCCGTCCACTCCGCCAAAAGCAACAACAAAAGCCGTTGAGCAATCAACGGCTTTTTTGTTTTTAGGTGCTCTCTGGTTTAATAACAGTTATTAACCGTTAAGGAGGTGGCATGCCAACCAGTGTCGCGCTCAGTGCGCACTTTGAATCGTTTGTCCGTGCTCAGGTGGAGTCTGGCCGCTTTAACAATGCCAGTGAAGTGGTGCGTGCGGGTTTGCGTTTGCTAGAAGACAGCCAACAACAAGCGGAAATGCAGAGGCATGTTTTGCGAGCGGCCATTGCATCGGGCCTTGAAAGTGGCGTGCCCATCGCGGCTGAGCCTTTGTTCGATCGGCTTGAAGCCCAATACCGGGCCCAATTGAACAAAAAAGCTTCGACGTAATGGCGTTGTTGTTTTCGCCACTGGCCGCTTTGGACTTGGAGTCCATCGGTGATTACATCGCACAATACAACCCCAAGAGGGCCTTGGCTTTTGTTGGAGAAATCCAGGCGCAATGTCAAAAAATACTCAGAGCCCCTGAAAGCTATCGCTTGCTTTCAGACATCAAAGCGGGTTTGAGAAGTTGTGCCCTTGGCCGTTATGTGATCTTATTTTGTGTGGTTTCGGGCGATGTCTTGGTCGTCCGGGTTCTCCACAGCGCCATGGATATTCCCCATCACCTTGATTAAGGCAAGCCCACACGTTCCCCGATTAACTGCTAAGCTAAGACTTCTTATCTGGCGCTGCCCCATTACATGGCTGCGCCGCTTTACCGACATTTTTACGTGAGTCCACCATGAACGACACCACCCACAGCCCCCAGTGGCGCCGCGCGGCGCCTTCGCGTCAACCTTCTCACCGCGCCGACGATGGCCAAGCCATTGCTTTGTTGGACGTGCGCTATTTGCGCTGGTTGGCCAGTGCCGACCCCAAGGCCAGCACCGCAGGTGTGCGCGAGCGCATGCCCGGTTTGTTGACCCACCTGTTGCAACGCAGCGGCCTGCACGCTCAGTTGCTGCGCGTGTATTGGTACAGCGACGAAGACGACCACGCCGTGTTCGACGACCAAACCTTGCGTTGGGTGCGCCCCGAAGCGGCCGACGGCGGTGTGTCTTTGGTGCGCGCCATGGCCAGCGACTTGCAAACCATCGTGCACCACGGTGCCGTGCAAACCTTGGTGATCGCCAGCGACGACGACCGCCTGATCGCCCCCATCGACCAAGCCAAACTGGCCGGTTGCAGCGTGTGTTTGTTGGCCGACGAGCGCGCTGCTTCGGTGCAGCGCCTCATGCAAGAAGACCCCACCTGGGCCCGCTTGCTGCGCGAAGCCGACCGCCGCCTGATCGTGCCCGCCGACGAATTGGCGCAAGCCTTTGGTGGCCAAGGCGGTCACGCGGTGGACAGCTCGGTCCAGCACGAAACCCTGCAAGCCATCGTCAACGCGTGGTGGGAAGACCAAAGCAGCGACAGCAAAGACGCCCTGCGCGACGAAGTGCCGCTCATGCGCGGCCTGCCGCACGAGGCCGACCGCGAGTTGCTGCTGCAAGGCAAAAATTCACTCGGTCGCGCCTTGAGCTTTCAAGAAAAGCGCATGGCCCGGGACCTGGCTCGACGCGTGGTGGTGGGCGAGGCCGAAGCCCAGGCTGCTGCGCCTACGCCCGACGACGAGGCCAGCTGACCAAGCCGGTGGACAGCGCGGTGCCGGTCAAGATGACCGCGCCGCAGCCCACCATCCAGGGCGTGATCACCTCGCCCAAGAACACCGCGCCGTACACCAAGGCAAAGACGGGGATCAAAAACGTCACCGTCAAGGCCTTGCTGGGGCCCACTTGGTCGATCACGTGGAAAAAGATCATGTAGGCCAGGGCCGTGCCCAGCAAAGCCACGGCCGCCATGGCGGCCCAAGCTTCACCGCTGATCGGTGCGCTCGGCCAAAACCAGATCGTGGGCACCGCTAGTCCCAAAGCCGCGCCAATTAGGCTGCCGGTGGTGATGGCCAGCGGCTTGAC
>CAZNWS010000320.1:0-2010 GCA_964576495.1 uncultured Hydrogenophaga sp.
CGCCGCTGTCGTTCAAGTTCTGGGCGTGGGCGTGGCCTTGCGAGCCGTAACCGAGGATGGCCACCGTTTTGCCTTTGATCAGGCTCAGGTCACAGTCTTTGTCGTAGAAAACTTTCATTTTTAGCTCCGGTTGAAATCAGGGTTGGTTGGGTGTTAAACGCGCAGTATTCTCTCACCTCGGCCGATGCCACAGGCGCCGGTGCGAACCGTCTCCAAAATGGCCGTGCGGTCGATGGCTTCCAGGAACGCGTCGTTTTTGCTTTGGTCGCCGGTGAGTTCCAGCGTGTAGCTTTTGTCGGTCACATCGATGATGCGCCCGCGAAAGATGTCGGCCATGCGCTTCATTTCTTCGCGCTCTTTGCCCACCGCGCGGACCTTGACCATCATGAGTTCGCGCTCGGTGTAGGGCCCCTCGGTCAGGTCCACGACCTTGATGACCTCAATCAAACGGTTGAGGTGTTTGGTGATTTGTTCGATGACCTCGTCGGACCCATTGGTCTCGATGGTCATGCGCGAGAGGCTGGGATCTTCGGTGGGCGCCACGGTGAGCGACTCGATGTTGTAGCCGCGGGCCGAGAACAGGCCCACCACGCGGGACAAAGCCCCGGCTTCGTTTTCCAACAAGACAGCGATGATGTGTTTCATGGGATTCCTCTTTTCTGAGCCCTCCCCTGCGCACGGTAATGCGCAGGCTCGGCTGCAAATAGATTCTTCTAATGGAGCCCACCCCACAGGGTGAGCGATGGTTTTACAGGTCCTCGGAGCCGAGCAACATTTCGGTGATGCCCTTGCCGGCTTTGACCATGGGGAAGACGTTTTCAGAAGGGTCGGTGCGGATGTCCAAGAACACCGTGCGGTCCTTCAGGCGACGAGCTTCGCGCAAAGCGGGCTCAACGTCTTCGGGCTTCTCCACCAAAATGCCCACATGGCCATAGGCTTCGGCCAACTTCACGAAGTTGGGCAAGGCGTCCATGTAGCTGTTGCTGTAACGGCCTTCGTATTCGATCTCTTGCCACTGGCGCACCATACCGAGGTAACGGTTGTTGAGCGAGAGTACCTTGATGGGGGTGTTGTATTGCAAGCAGGTGGAGAGCTCTTGGATGCACATCTGCACCGAGCCTTCACCGGTCACGCAGAACACCTCGCTCTCAGGCTTGGCCAGCTTGATGCCCATGGCGTAAGGGATGCCCACACCCATGGTGCCCAAACCACCGGAGTTGATCCAGCGACGGGGTTCGTTGAACTTGTAGTACTGCGCCGCCCACATTTGGTGCTGGCCGACGTCAGACGTGATGTAGGCGTCGGCGTCCTTGGTCATGTTCCACAGGGTCTCGATCACCATTTGCGGCTTGATGACTGAGTTGTCGCTCTTGTCATAGGCCAAGCAATTGCGAGCGCGCCATCCTTCAATGGTCGACCACCAAGCCTGCAAGGCCTGAGCATCGGGTTTTTGCTGTGACTCTTTGATCATGGTGATCAACTCGGTGAGCACGTCTTTGACGTCGCCCACGATCGGCACATCCACCTTCACGCGCTTGGAGATACTCGAGGGATCAATATCAATGTGGATGATTTTGCGTTCGTTTTGGGCAAAGTGTTTGGGATTGCCGATCACGCGGTCGTCAAAACGCGCACCCACCGCCAACAACACGTCGCAGTTCTGCATGGTGTTGTTGGCTTCGATCGTGCCGTGCATACCCAACATGCCCAAAAACTTGGGATCGGTCGCCGAATAGCCACCCAAGCCCATCAAGGTGTTGGTCACGGGGTAGCCCAGCATGTCCACCAAGGTCCGCAACTCTTGCGTGGCGTTGCCCAAAAGCACGCCACCACCCGTGTAAATGTAGGGACGTTTGGCGTTGAGCAACAACTGCAAGGCTTTGCGGATTTGGCCGCCATGGCCTTTGCGCACCGGGTTGTACGAGCGCATCTCCACCTTGTCTGGGTAACCCAGATAAGGGGTTTTGTTGAAAGAGACGTCTTTTGGGATATCCACCAACACGGGGCCCG
>CAZNWS010000321.1:0-1349 GCA_964576495.1 uncultured Hydrogenophaga sp.
TTGACCCAGTCGCGGATCGGCGCGTCCTTGACCTGGCACATGCGCCAGATGTCGCCTTCTTCCACGTCTTGGCTCAGCAGCACCTCACCGGTGTTGATGTCGGTGATGTTGGCCACGCCGTCTTCTTGAATTTCAAAGGTCTTGTCGTGTGAACCGTACTCCTCGGCTTTTTGGGCCATGAGGCCAACGTTGGGCACCGTGCCCATGGTCTTGGGATCGAATGCGCCGTGCCACTTACAGAAGTTGATCATCTCCATGTAGATGCGGGCGAAGGTGGATTCGGGCATCACGGCCTTGACGTCTTTCAAGCGGCCATCGGCCCCCCACATCTTGCCGCCGTTGCGGATCATGGCGGGCATGGAGGCGTCTACGATCACGTCGTTGGGCGAATGGAAGTTGGTGATGCCTTTGGCCGAGTCCACCATGGCCAGCTCAGGGCGGCCCTCGTGACAAGCGTGCAGATCGCGCTTGATCTCTTCTTGTTTGGATTGGGGCAGGGTGGCGATCTTGGCGTACAAGTCGGCCATGCCGTTGTTGACGTTGACGCCCAATTCCTTGAACAAGGCACCGTGTTTGGCAAAGGCTTCTTTGTAGAAAATTTTGACACAGTGACCGAACACGATGGGGTGCGAGACCTTCATCATGGTGGCCTTGACGTGCAGCGAGAACATCACACCGGTTTTGTGGGCGTCTTCGATCTCTTTTTCATAGAAAGCCAGCAAAGCCTTTTTGCTCATGAACATGCTGTCGATGACCTCGCGGTCCAACAGCGAAACCTTGGGCTTGAGCACGATGGTTTTGCCGCTCTTGGTGATGAGCTCCATCTTGACCTCACGTGGACGGTCGAGGGTCATGGATTTTTCGCCATGGTAGAAGTCGCCCGCGTGCATGTGGGAAACGTGTGAGCGAGAGGCTTGGCTCCACTCGGCCATGCTGTGTGGGTTCTTGCGTGCGAACTCCTTGACGGCTTTGGGTGCACGGCGGTCTGAGTTGCCTTCGCGCAGCACAGGGTTCACTGCCGAGCCGATGCACTTGGAATAACGTGCCTTGATGGCTTTTTCTTCGTCGTTTTTGGGTGCGTCGGGGTAGTCGGGCAACGGATAGCCTTTGCCTTGCAATTCTTTAATCGCAGCGGTCAGTTGACCCACCGAAGCGCTGATGTTGGGCAGCTTGATGATGTTGGCTTTGGGGCTGAGTGTGAGTTTGCCCAGTTCTGCCAAGTTGTTGGGCATGCGCTGCTCGGGGGGCACCATGTATTGTCGGCTTGGTGTATTTCTGCCAAGTACCACGGGTCCAGTTGTAGCCACGACCGTGTGGCTCTGGGAAATAATCCAAAACTAATTCAATGC
>CAZNWS010000321.1:1359-2005 GCA_964576495.1 uncultured Hydrogenophaga sp.
AGCCACCGAAATGTCGCTGGTCTGAACATCGATACCAGCCGGTTTGGTGAAGGTGCGAATGACCGGTAAAAAAGCCGCAGTGGCCAGCAAGGGCGCCTCATCGGTCAGGGTGTAAATGATTTGGGATTTTTCAACAGCCATGTTCTCGCCCTTAATCGTCATGTTGGATTATGAAATTGCATTTCAGCACCCATCATCTTAAACGAGCTGTGCCACGGCAAGCTGACAAACACAGGTGGATAGGCAGATCTTTGTTGTGCTTGGATGGCTTTGTGTCGTTGAGGGAAAGCCCTTGCTCTTTTGTGTGAAAATCACCCCATTTTTCTCGCGAGATTCCATGGTCAACATCACGCTTCCCGACGGTTCACAACGCCAATTTCCGGGCCCGGTCACCGTGGCCGAGGTTGCCGCTTCGATTGGTGCCGGTTTGGCCAAGGCCGCTTTGGGTGGCAAGGTCAATGACCGCTTGGTCGATGCCAGTCATGCCATTACCCAAGACAGCCGTTTGTCCATCGTGACGGCCAAAGATGCCGATGGCTTGGACATGATTCGTCACTCCACGGCTCACCTGTTGGCCTATGCCGTTAAAGAGTTGTTTCCCGACGCCCAAGTCACCATTGGCCCCGTGATCGACAACGGCTTTTAT
>CAZNWS010000322.1:0-2002 GCA_964576495.1 uncultured Hydrogenophaga sp.
CTGCGCCAGCGCGGCGTGTTCACCGCCACCACCCAACCCAAGATCGACGGGCTCTTGCCCCTGGTGGCGCTGGGCACGGTGGCCGACGTGGTCAGGCTCGACGCCAACAACCGCCGCTTGGTGGCCCAAGGCCTCAAGCGCGTGCGCGCCGGGGCCATGCCGGTGGGCATGGCGGCCTTGCTGCAAGTCGCCGGCCGCCAAGCCAGCGCGGCCACCAGCTTTGACTTTGGCTTTGCACTGGGCCCACGCATCAACGCCGCCGGGCGTTTGTCCGACATGCGCTTGGGCATCGAATGCCTGATCACCGACGATGCGCAACGCGCCGACGAGCTCGCGCGCACGCTCGACGGCATCAACCGCGAACGCAAATCCATCGAAGGCGAGATGCGCGAACAGGCCTTGCAATTGGCCGAGGCCATGCTCGATGAAGACGAGACGCCACCGCCCGCCATGGTCGTTTTCGACCCGGACTTCCACGAGGGCGTGGTCGGCATCGTGGCCTCGCGCCTGAAAGAAAAACTGCACCGCCCGACCTTTGTGTTCGCGCCCAGCGCGGCCGATGGCAAAAGCCACGAGCTCAAGGGCTCGGGTCGTTCCATCCCGGGCTTTCATTTGCGCGACGCCCTGGACTTGGTGGCCAAGCGCCACCCCGGCGTGTTGCTGCGCTTCGGCGGCCACGCCATGGCCGCGGGCTGCACCATCGACGAAGACCAGCTCGACACCTTCGAGCAAGCGCTGCAACAAGTGGCGCACGAATGGCTGGACGCCCACACCTTGGAGCGCCGCCTGGAAGCCGACGGGCCGCTGGAGCCCCAGTACCGCCGCCCCGACGTGGTCGACACCTTGCACGAAGCCGTGTGGGGCCAAGGCTTTGCGCCACCCGTCTTCAGCGAAGAGGTCGAGGTGGTCTCGCAGCGCTTGGTGGGGGAAAAACACCTGGCCGTCAAACTCAAACACCGCGGCGAGCCCGTCGACGGCATTTGGTTTGGCCACACCGAACCCCTGCCCGCCCGCGTGACCCTGGCCTTTCGCTTGGACGCCGACGCTTGGCAAGGCCAGCGCCGCGTGCGCTTCCTGATCGAAGCCGCGCAGACCTGAAACGTCGGCCCTCCCCCGCCCGATAAAATCCCATCCCATGACAAACCAACTCGACAAAAAATCCCAAGCCTGGTCGGCGCTGTTTTCTGAGCCCATGAGCGAGTTGGTCAAGCGCTACACCGCCAGCGTCTTCTTCGACAAACGCCTGTGGCAAGCCGACATTCAGGGCTCACTGGCCCACGCCGAGATGCTGGCCGCACAAAACATCATCTCCGCGCAAGACCTGGCCGCAGCCGCAACGACCAAGTGGCCACCGACGTGCGCCTGTGGTTGCGCTCCGAAACCGATCTGATCATTGAGCTACTCAACGACCTGCAAAAAGCCTTGGTGGATGTGGCGGAGAACCATGTCGACGTGATCCTGCCCGGTTTCACCCACCTGCAAGTGGCGCAGCCCGTGAGCTTTGCGCACCACCTGCTGGCCTACGTGGAAATGTTCGCCCGCGACGCCGAGCGCTTTGCCGACGTGCGCCGCCGCACCAACCGCCTGCCGCTGGGCAGCGCCGCCTTGGCCGGCACCACCTACCCGCTGGACCGCGAGCGCGTGGCGCGCACGCTGGGCATGGTCGATGACCACGGCCACCCACAGGTCAGCCAAAACAGTTTGGACGGCGTGAGCGACCGCGACTTCGCCATCGAATTCACCGCCGCCGCGTCGTTGTGCATGGTCCACATCAGCCGCTTCTCGGAAGAGTTGATCTTGTGGATGAGCCAGAACTTTGGTTTTGTGCGCATCGCCGACCGCTTCACCACCGGCTCGTCGATCATGCCGCAGAAGAAAAACCCCGACGTGCCTGAACTCGCACGCGGCAAAACCGGTCGTGTGGTCGGCCACCTGATGGGCCTGATCACCCTGATGAAGGGCCAGCCCCTGGCCTACAACAAAGACAACCAGGAAGACAAAG
>CAZNWS010000323.1:0-1992 GCA_964576495.1 uncultured Hydrogenophaga sp.
CTTGCGCCACGGCCACACAAGCGCCGTTGGGGGCCACGGGGCGCTGCGCCGCCAAACTGAGCAAGGCTTGGGCCGGCACGTTTTCGAACTCGGTGGTGATGGCATCGGCCACCGCAGACAGGGCCTGCAGACCGGCGGGGTCATCGTAGCCGGTGGCAATGTGGTGGTGGCTGATGAGACCCGCGGGGCTTTGCGCATCGGGGTCGAGCACGGCGGTGAAGTAGCCCATGGCCTGGGCGGCTTGCACGAACATGCGGCCCAATTGGCCGCCGCCCATGACACCCAGCGTGATGGGCTGTTGGTTCACCCCGGTGCTGCCGGGCAACAACGGCGTTGGGCTCATACGGGCAGCTTCATGTCACGCGCGGCTTGGGTTTGCGCGGCGCGAAAGGCGTGCAAGCGAGCGCGCAAGTCGGGGTTGTGGTTGGCCAAGAGGGCCACCGCAAACAGGGCGGCGTTGGCCGCACCGGCCGTGCCGATGGCAAAGGTGGCCACGGGCACGCCCTTGGGCATTTGCACGATGCTGTGCAAGGAGTCCACGCCTTGGAGGTGTTTGCTGGCCACCGGCACACCGAGCACCGGCACCACGGTTTTGGCGGCGATCATGCCGGGCAAATGGGCCGCACCACCCGCACCGGCAATGATGGCTTGCAAGCCCCGCCCCTCGGCGGCTTCGGCGTAGGCAAACATCTCGTCGGGCATGCGATGGGCCGAAACGACCTGGGCCTCAAAGCCCACGCCAAACTGCTGCAGAATCTGGACTGCCGATTCCATGGTGTCCCAGTCTGAGCTGGAACCCATGACAATACCGATTTGAATGGTGTTCATCGCCGAATTTTACTTTTTACCCAGAACCGCCCCAAATGATCAACGTCACCACCGAGAATTTCAAAACCGATGTCATCGAAGCCTCTCACCGCGTGCCGGTTTTGGTGGACTTTTGGGCGCCTTGGTGCGGCCCCTGCAAGGTGATTGGCCCCTTGCTTGAAAAGATCGAAGCCGAGTACGGCGGGCGTTTCAGCTTGGTCAAAATCGACTCCGATCAAGAGCAAGAATTGGCCGGCGCCTTCGGCATTCGCAGCATCCCCACCTGCGTGTTGATGGTCGGCGGCAAGCCGGTCGACGGCTTCATGGGCGCGCTGCCCGAAGGCCAGATCAAGGCCTTTTTGGACAAGCACCTGCCCGCCGGTGATGCCCAGTTGGCCGACGAAGCCCCGATGGACGAAGCGGGCGAAGAAGACCCCGCACAAATCTTGGAGCGCTTGCACGCCGAGCTGCAACAAAACCCGAAGAACCACGAAACCCGCGCCGAACTCGCGCAGCGCCTGATCGAATTCGGTTTGCTGGACGACGCGGCCAACACCTTGGCCCCGGGCCTGAACCAGATTCCGCCACAAGCACGTTTGGAGGCCATGAACCATTGGCTGCTGGCGCTGCGTTTCGTGGACCAAGACCCTGAAGGCAGCCGTGGCGTGGACCACTGGGACACCTTGATCGCCGCGAACAAACGCGACTTCGGTGCGCGCATGGCCAAAAGCCGTTTGCTGATCGCCACCGGCGACTGGCCAGCGGCCTTGGACGAATTGCTGGAAATCGTCATGCGCGACCGCGCCTGGGAAAATGAGCTGGCCCGCAAGACCTTTGTGGCGCTGCTCGAATTGATGACTCCGTCCGCGCCCAAAGTGGACCCCAGCACCATCGGCAAATCGGCCGGCGGCATTGAGCTGGCCGGCCAAGCCGCAGCCCAGCTTGACCCGCAAAGCGAACTGATCTCGCGCTACCGCCGCAAGCTCAGCATGGCTTTGAACTGAAGCCTCTCTTCGCGGGAGACTTCGCTCGCTGGACCGGGGGACCGGTCCGAGGATTGATGCGACTTACTTGGCCGTGGGCATCACGAATTCGGCGCCTTTGCCAATCGACTCAGGCCAGCGCTGCATGATGGATTTTTGCTTGGTGTAGAAACGCACGCCCTCTTCGCCGTAAGCGTGCATG
>CAZNWS010000324.1:0-1982 GCA_964576495.1 uncultured Hydrogenophaga sp.
ACCATCACCGGTGTCTCGCGTTATCTGAAGGAAAAGAACCCCGCCATTCGCATCATCGGTGCTCAGCCCACGGAGGGTTCGCGCATCCCGGGCATCCGCAAGTGGCCCACCGAGTACTTGCCCAAGATTTACGATCCCACCAACGTGGACGAAGTGGTGTATGTGAGCCAGTCTGACGCTGAAGAGATGTGCCGCCGGATGGCCCGCGAGGAGGGTATTTTTGCGGGCATATCGGCCGCAGGGGCTTGCTGGGTGGCGCAACACATCGCGCAACACGTGCAAAACGCCACCATCGCCTTCATCGTGTGCGACCGGGGCGACCGCTACCTGTCCACAGGGGTATTCCCGGCTTGATACCCTTGGGGGGATCAACGACACTGGGTTTTCATCGGACATCGCAGACATGCACATCGACAAAGAACTCGACGCACGTGGCCTCAACTGCCCGCTGCCCATCCTCAAGGCCAAGAAAGCCTTGGCCGACATGAGCAGCGGGCAATTGCTCAAGGTGATCGCCACCGATGCCGGGGCGAACCGCGACTTTCAGGCCTTTGCCAAACAGACCGGCAACACCCTGATCAGCCAAGAAACCAACGGTGCCGAGCACATCACGGTGCTGCAGCGCCGCTGAGTTCAACGCAGACGCTGCACCTGTTCGCGCAACTTCAGCAAGGTGGCGCCAAACTCGCTCACACGTGTGCGCTCTTGCTCCAACACCGCCGCCGGGGCCTTGGCCACGAAGGCTTCGTTGTTCAGTTTGTTTTGCGCTTTTTGAATCTCGCCTTCCAGCCGCGCGATTTCTTTGTTCAAACGCGCCGTTTCGGCGGCCACGTCAATTTCCATGAACAAGCACAAGCGGGCTTGACCGACCACGGCCACGGGGGCGTTCTGGGCGGCCGAGGCCCAGGTGGCTTCGTCTTCAAACACCTGAACTTCGCTGAGCTTGGCCAGGGCCTGCAACACCGGCGCGCTGGTGCGCATGAAGTCGGTGTCGCCCAACACGTATAGGGGCAGGCGAGTGGCGGGTGAGACGTTCATCTCGCCACGCAGGTTGCGGCAGGCGTCGACCAAGGTCTTGAGCTTGGCCACGTGCGCTTCGGCGGCTTCATCGATGCGCTCGGGTTGGCACTCGGGGTAAGCAGCGATGCTCACCGAGGGGCCAGCACGGCCTGCCAAGGGCGCCACCGTTTGCCACAGGGCCTCGGTGATGAAGGGAATGATGGGGTGGGCCAAACGCAGGATGGTCTCGAGTGTGCGAATCAGTGTGCGGCGCGTGGCGCGTTGCTGCGCTTCGTCGCCGGTGTTGATTTGCACTTTGGCGATTTCCAAATACCAGTCGCAGAACTCGTTCCACACGAAGTCGTAAATGGTGTTGGCCACGTTGTCCAAGCGGTACTCGGCAAACCCTTGTGCCACCTGGGCTTCCACGCGCTGCAGTTGGGACACGATCCAGCGATCGGCCTGGCTGAAGTTCATGTAGCCGTGGGCTTTGCCGCCCACCGTGCAGTCGGCTTTGGTGTGTTCCATCAGGCCGCAGTCGTGGCCTTCGCAGTTCATCAGCACAAAGCGCGAAGCGTTCCAGAGCTTGTTGCAGAAGTTGCGGTAGCCCTCGCAGCGCTTGCTGTCGAAGTTGATGCTGCGACCCAGCGTGGCCAGCGAGGCAAAGGTCAGGCGCAGTGCGTCCGCACCGTAAGCGGGAATGCCTTCGGGGAATTCTTTTTCGGTTTGTTTGCGCACCTTCGGCGCGGTCTCGGGCTTGCGCAGGCCTTGGGTCCGCTTTTCGAGCAGCGGCTCCAAGGTGATGCCGTCGATCAGATCCACCGGATCGAGCACGTTGCCCTCGGACTTGCTCATCTTTTTGCCTTGCGCGTCGAGCACCAGGCCGTGGATGTAGACGTGTTTGAAGGGCACACGTCCCGTGAAGTGCGTGGTCATCATGATCATCCGGGCGACCCAGAAGAAGATGATGTCGTAGCCGGTCA
>CAZNWS010000325.1:0-1977 GCA_964576495.1 uncultured Hydrogenophaga sp.
CAAACACCGCGGCAACGCCGCGCAAGCCTTGGGCGCGATGCGTTTTGTGGATCATTTCGGTGCGGCCACCGAGCAGTACCCACTCAACCCCAACGGCAGCCCCGGCGGTTTGACGGCGGTCACCACCGCCGACGGCCGATTCACGGCCATGATGCCTCACCCCGAGCGGGTGTTCCGCAACGTGCAAATGAGCTGGACCGACCTGAGCGCCTCCGGTGGCATCGACGCACACAGTCCGTGGATGCGACTGTGGCGCAACGCGCGCCGTTGGGTGGGTTGAGTTTCTGGGTTTGTTCAACGCACGGGTCGGTGCGTGCCATAAGGGCAAAAATCCGGGCGTGGCCCGACTTGCGGATGCAGGCGGCAGGTGTCCGGACGATCGGCGTAGACCGTGCAGCGGCGCGTGCGCTCGTCCAAGAATTGGCAGTCACCGTCGGCGCGGCGGCGCAGGGTGAATTTTTCGGTTTTGGCGGTGTAGCGCTCGACCACCTTGGCTTTGTGCAAACGCAGGCCGATGGCTTTGGGGTCGAAATTCTGCGCTTCAAAAGCGTCCACCAAGCCCAGTCTCACGAGGTCGCTGAGTTTGACCTCCAAGGGCATGGTGCAGCAGTTGGCCTGGCAGGTGTTGCACAGGCCTTTTTTGTAACGGGTCCAGGTGTCGACTCTGTCGACGTCGACCACGCTGATGGGGCTGCGCATGGGGCTTCTTTCGGTCGGTTTCAGTGCGCGCCGGTGGCGCCGGGGCGGGTTTTGTAGAAGGTCAGGGGACTTTCTTTGGCCGCTTGCAAGACCCGGTTTTTGATCTTGCCCACCACGTGCATCTCGCAGGGTTTGCAGTCAAAGCGCAGGGTGAGTTTTTCTTTGCCGTTGATGAGTTGCATGGGCTCAGCCTTGACCGTGCCTTGCACACCCGTCACACCCTTGGCTTGTTTGGGGCACAGGCTGAGCGAGAAGCGCACGCAGTGTTTGGTGATCATCAAACTCACCTCGCCGAGCTCTTCTTGGGCTTCATAGGCCGCGTCGATCACCTTCACGCCGTGTTCGGCGTAGAAGTTACGCGCTTGGTGGTTGAAGACGTTGGCCAAATAGCTCAGCGAATCTTCGGGGTAAGGCACGGGTGGGACCACCGGGGTGGCGCGCGGCAGTCGTTGCCAAGCGGCGGCGCGCACGGCTTCCAAGCCCGCCACGGCATCGCGGCGCAAGGTGTTGAGCTGCGAGGCGGGCACGAACCAAGGCTGGCTCAGGTGCAGGTCGATGTGGTGCGGCGCAAAAATGGTGTCGCCAAAGCGGGCGAGCTGTTTGCGCAGTTGGGTCTCGGCCATGCCGGGGTCTTTGGCGAGTTGCAGGGGGCCAGTCAACTGGACGCTGGCGCTGTGACCGTCTTCGTCGGTCAGGTTCAGTTGCAAACCGCTACCGACCTCGTTCAAGCTGACCCAGACACCGATGTGGCGTTCAGCGGATTTTTTCTCCAAAGTGCGCACCCAACGCATGTCGCGGTTGCGGTTGACCACCACGCCTTTGCGCAAGTCTTTGAAACCGTCCATGGGGTCTTTGGGCCACAGCTTCCACACGCCCTTGGCCGCAGCGCGTTCGGCGCGGTTGATTTGCAAACCGACCAGTTCTTTTTGAAGGTCGTGGTAGCACAGGCCATCACCGTTGTTCAACTCGTGGGTTACGTCGTCCACCGTGAGCTCCAGGTGGTCGTCGTGCACGCGGCTGACCCAGCCGATGGGCTGGCCGGGGTTTTTGGGGGTGTCGAACGCGCCAATATCTTCTTTGCGTCCTTGCACAAAGTAATCGGTGAACTCGCGGTTGAAGTTTTGGTTGGGGTCGGGTTGGAAGTGCAGGGTGCACTCGCCGCTGGCGCTGCGCGCGAGCTCGGGGCGTTCTTCCAAAATTTCGTCGAGCAAGACGCGGTAGTGGCCGGTGATGTTCTTCACATAGGCCATGTCTTTGTAACGGCCTTCAATCTTGAAG
>CAZNWS010000326.1:0-1960 GCA_964576495.1 uncultured Hydrogenophaga sp.
TTGGCCAAAAAGCCTCGTCGATCAAAAACGTGGTGCGTGCCTTGGAGCAAGCCGGTGCGATGGACTACACCATCGTCGTGGCCGCTTCGGCTTCTGAGTCTGCAGCGATGCAGTACCTGTCGGCCTACTCTGGCTGCACCATGGGCGAGTACTTCCGCGACCGCGGCGAAGACGCCCTGATCGTGTACGACGACCTGTCCAAGCAAGCAGTGGCTTACCGCCAAGTGTCCTTGTTGCTGCGCCGCCCACCAGGCCGCGAAGCCTACCCTGGCGACGTGTTCTATCTCCACAGCCGCTTGCTCGAGCGCGCTGCTCGTGTGAACGCCGACTACGTCGAAGCCTTCACCAAGGGTGCTGTTAAAGGCAAGACGGGCTCTTTGACCGCACTGCCCATCATCGAAACCCAAGCGGGTGACGTCTCGGCTTTCGTGCCCACCAACGTGATCTCGATCACCGACGGTCAGATCTTCTTGGAAACCAGCTTGTTCAACGCCGGTATCCGCCCTGCCATCAACGCCGGTATTTCGGTGTCGCGCGTCGGTGGTGCTGCACAGACCAAGCTGATCAAGAACCTCTCTGGCGGTATCCGTACCGACTTGGCTCAGTACCGCGAATTGGCTGCGTTCGCACAATTTGCTTCTGACTTGGACGAGGCCACCCGCAAGCAACTCGACCGCGGTGCCCGCGTGACCGAATTGCTCAAGCAAGCCCAGTACAGTCCCCAGTCGATCGGCTTGATGGCGTCCACGCTGTTTGCTGTGAACAAGGGTTACATGGACGACATCGACGTCAAGAAGATCTTGTCCTTTGAAGCCGGGATGCACGACTTCCTCAAGCAAAAGCACGCTGCTTTGTTGACCAAGCTCGAAACCGAAAAAGCCATGGACAAGGACGCTGAAGCCCAGCTTGCCGCCGCCATCGCCGACTTCAAGAAAACCGGCACGTACTGATCCGGCCCATTGACCCGATAAAGGAGCAGCAATGGCAGCAGGTAAGGAAATTCGCGGCAAGATCAAATCGGTGGAAAACACCAAGAAGATCACCAAAGCCATGGAAATGGTCGCCGCTTCCAAAATGCGCAAAGCGCAGGACCGGATGCGTGCAACCCGCCCGTACAGCGAAAAAGTGCGCCAGATTGTGGGCAACCTCAGTCTGGCCAACCCCGAGTACAGCCACCCCTTCATGGTGAAAAATGAGGGCAAAGCCACTGGCTTTGTCGTTGTGACCACCGATAAGGGTTTGTGCGGCGGCCTCAACACCAACGTGTTGCGTGCCACCACGACCAAAATCAAAGAGGTGCAAGCCCAAGGTTTGGATGTGCGCACCGTGGCCATCGGCAACAAGGGCTTTGGTTTCTTGAACCGTGTGGGCGCCAAGGTGGTGTCTCACGCGATCGGTTTGGGTGACACCGCTCACTTGGAGCGTTTGATCGGCCCCGTCAAGGTGCTGCTCGATGCCTATGAGGCCGGCGAAATCAACGCCGTTTACCTCTGCTACACCAAGTTCATCAACACGATGAAACAGGAGTCGGTCGTCGAGCAATTGCTGCCCTTGAGCGCTGCAGACATGCAAGCCGGTGCGGGGGGGCGCGATTGGGATTACCTGTACGAACCCGATGCCCAAACCGTCATCGACGAATTGTTGGTCCGTTACATTGAGGCGCAGGTCTATCAGGCCGTGGCCGAGAGCATGGCGTCTGAACAGTCGGCGCGTATGGTGGCCATGAAGGCCGCCACCGACAACGCGGGTAACGTGATTGGCGAACTCAAGCTGGTCTACAACAAAACCCGTCAAGCGGGCATCACCAAAGAGCTTTCGGAAATTGTGGCTGGTGCCGCAGCGGTCTGAAGCAGCGTTCAACAGAATTTAGATAAACAGAGAAGGTTTCAATCATGGCTCAAGTACAAGGCAAGATTGTTCAGTGTATCGGTGCAGTGGTCGACGTCGAGTTCGCTCGCGA
>CAZNWS010000327.1:0-1957 GCA_964576495.1 uncultured Hydrogenophaga sp.
GGGCTTGAAGCCCGTCAGTTGGTGAAAAGAGCAAGGATTGTACCCTTGTGGTCAGTCGGTGTTGGGTGGCTGACCTAAAATGGCCCCTCTTTGATGATCGGACCTCAAGCCATGCCCAAAACCCCTCCACCGACAGCCCAGACGGACGACACGCCCGCAAGCTACGAAGCCGCTTTGGAGGAGTTGGAGCGTTTGGTGGCCCAACTCGATGCGGGCCAGCTGCCTCTGGACCAGTTGCTCAACCAATACCAGCGCGGCGCGGCCTTGCTGGCGTTTTGCCGCGAAAAGCTCAATGCGGTGGAGCAGCAAATTCAGGTGCTCGAAGGTCAAACCCTCAAGCCATGGGACGGCACAGCGTGAGCGCGATGCCCCCGGAGTTCAGCGCTTGGGTGGCGCAACAACAGGCCGAGGTAGAGCGGGCCTTGTCCGCCGCTTTGCCTGCCGCAGCACCAGCGGGCCTGTGTCAGGCCATGCGCTACGCCGTACTCGATGGCGGTAAACGCTTGCGTCCCTTGTTGGTGTTGGCCACGGCCGAGGCCGTGGGCGCTTCGGCTGAACAAGCCATGCCCGCGGCCTGTGCGGTCGAGATGATCCACGCCTATTCTTTGGTGCACGACGACATGCCATGCATGGATAACGATGTGCTGCGCCGGGGCAAACCCACGGTGCACGTGCAGTTCGGTGAGGCCAGTGCTTTGTTGGCCGGTGATGCTTTGCAAGCACAAGCTTTTGCCGTGCTCTTGCCCGAAGACCACAGTGTGCCGCTGGACTTGTCGGCGCGCTGGTGCCGGCTCTTGGCGATGGCCTCTGGTGCGCAGGGCATGGCCGGTGGTCAGGCCATCGACTTGGCCAGCGTGGGTGTGCCCTTGGACCAAGCCGCGTTGACCCACATGCACCGCCTCAAAACCGGCGCCTTGTTGCAAGCCAGCGTGATGATGGGCGCGGCTTGTGCCGAGATCAGCCCGACTCAAACCCAAGCCTTGTCGCGCTACGGCGCAGCTTTGGGGCTGGCCTTTCAGGTGGTCGACGATATTTTGGATGTCACCGCCGACGCCAGCACGTTGGGCAAAACCGCCGGCAAAGACGCCGCCAACGACAAACCCACTTTTGTTTCGCTCATGGGGCTCACACAAGCCCAAGCCCATGCCGATGCCCTGCTCGACGAGGCCCACCAAGCCTTGACGCAAGCCGGCGTGCCCGCGGTTGAGCGCTTGCACCAATTGGCCGATTGGGTGGCCCGGCGCTCGCACTGAAGCCGATCCATCCTCAGTCCACCTACCGATTGCCGCCCATGTCCGACTTGCTTCGAACGATCGAATCCCCCGCCGACTTGCGCCGCTTGCCGCGCCAGCAACTCAACCAACTCGCCGATGAGTTGCGCGACCATGTCCTGCACAGCGTGGCCAAGACCGGTGGGCACTTGAGCTCCAATTTGGGGACGGTAGAGCTCACCATTGCCTTGCACCGGGTGTTCAATACGCCTCACGACCGCTTGGTGTGGGACGTGGGCCACCAAACCTATCCTCACAAGATCCTCACGGGTCGGCGCGATCGCATGGACAGCTTGCGTCAGTTCGGTGGCATCAGTGGGTTTCCGCGTCGCGACGAGAGCGAGTACGACACGTTCGGCACCGCCCACTCATCGACCAGCATTTCTGCCGCTTTGGGCATGGCTTTGGCTTCGCATATCCAGGGCGAGCAGCGCACGGCCGTGGCCATCATTGGCGATGGCGCCATGACCGCTGGCATGGCCTTTGAGGCCTTGAACAATGCCGGTGTGTCTGAAGGGCGTTTGTTGGTCGTGCTCAACGACAACGACATGTCGATCTCGCCGCCCGTGGGCGCACTCAACCGCTACTTGGCGCAACTCATGAGCGGGCGTTTTTATGCTGCGGCCAAAAGCGTCGGCAAACAGGTGCTTAAAAACGCCCCGCCGTTGTTCGAGTTCGCCAAGCGC
>CAZNWS010000328.1:0-1948 GCA_964576495.1 uncultured Hydrogenophaga sp.
CACCAGTAGAAGACCGCAAACCGTGTATGTTTGTATTGGATTCTCTTGGTATGCTTTCAACAACTAAAGAGATTACTGATGCACTGAATGAAAAAGAAGTTCGGGATATGACTAAATCCCAACTCATCAAAGGTGCATTCCGAATGCTCACACTCAAACTAGGTCAAGCAAATGTCCCGCTCATTGTCACAAATCATACATACGATGTCATCGGAGCTTACGTACCAACTAAAGAAATGGGAGGAGGTTCTGGACTCAAATACGCAGCAAGTACGATCATTTATCTCAGCAAAAAGAAAGAAAAGGATGGAACAGAAGTGGTCGGCAATATTATCAAAGCTAAGACTGCTAAGTCGCGTTTGAGTAAGGAAAATAAAGATGTTGAGATTCGTTTGTATTATGATGAGCGTGGTCTTGATCGATATTATGGTCTTCTTGAACTCGGTGAGATTGGTGGACTTTGGAAGAATGTAGCAGGACGCTATGAGATTGATGGTAAGAAACTTTATGCCAAACAGATTCTAAAAGAACCTGAAGTATATTTCACTGATGAAGTGATGCAACAACTGGACGAAATCGCACGTAAGGAATTTAGTTATGGAGAAGGTTGAGGTTCTAATTCTCAGAAACCTTTTATATAATGAAGATTATGTAAGAAAAGTAATCCCTTTTATTAAATCTGAATATTTTGAAGATCAAAATCAAAAGATTGTATTTGAAGAGATATTAAAGTTTGTTCAACAATACAATCAACCAGCAACAAAAGAAGTTCTTTGTATTGAGGTTGAAAATCGCCAAGATATTAATGATACTTCTTTTAAAGAAGTTACTCAGTTGATCAGTTATCTAGATGGTGAACCAACTGAGTTTGAGTGGTTGGTAGATACCACCGAAAAGTGGTGTAGAGACCGTGCAATTTACATCGCACTTATGGAATCTATCCATATTGCTGATGGTAAAGATGAGAAGAAAAATCGTGATAGTATTCCTAGCATTCTCTCAGATGCTCTAGCGGTATCATTCGATACTCATATCGGACACGACTATCTGCTAGACTATGAGAAACGCTATGAGTCCTATCATAAGAAGGAAGAGAAAATTGAATTCGACCTTGAATACTTTAACAAAATTACAAAAGGTGGTATACCTAATAAGACTCTCAACATCGCTCTTGCTGGTACGGGTGTCGGAAAAAGTCTCTTTATGTGCCATGTTGCTTCTTCCGTCTTATTGCAAGGCAGGAACGTTTTGTACATCACTCTTGAAATGGCGGAAGAGCGAATTGCAGAACGAATTGATGCAAATCTTCTCAATGTCCCGATTCAGGATATTTCGGAACTTCCAAAACAGATGTTTGAGAACAAGGTCACAAACCTTGCGAAGAAGACGCAAGGTACATTGATTATCAAAGAGTATCCAACTGCTTCTGCCCACTCAGGCCATTTCAAGTCCTTGTTGAATGAACTTGCACTTAAAAAGTCATTTCGCCCAGATATTATCTTTATTGATTATCTGAATATTTGCTCTTCCTCTAGGTTTAGAGGTGGAAGTAATGTGAATTCATACACATTAGTTAAATCAATCGCAGAAGAACTTCGTGGTCTTGCTTGTGAATTTAATGTTCCTATTGTAAGTGCCACTCAAACAACTCGTTCTGGTTACGGATCTTCTGATGTTGAACTAACTGATACTTCAGAATCATTTGGTCTTCCTGCTACTGCTGATTTGATGTTTGCTCTCATTTCTACAGAGGAACTTGAGGGTCTTGGTCAAATTCTAGTAAAGCAACTTAAGAATCGATATAATGACCCTACCATTCATAAACGTTTTGTGGTCGGTATTGATCGTGCTAAGATGCGTTTGTATGATTGCGAACAGTCTGCTCAACAAGACATCCTTGACAATGGAAAGGATGAGGAGTATGATTATGAAGAAAAGAAACCTAAAA
>CAZNWS010000329.1:0-1946 GCA_964576495.1 uncultured Hydrogenophaga sp.
CCCCAGGAATATCAAGGAGAGATTGTTGCTGATCTCATTCAGGATGCTTGGAAAATTTTTGACTGCCCCATTAATAATGCTTTTTGCGACCAAACCGATGTAGCTCTCCATGTGCACGACGCGGCGTGCGCAGTGCACCGCCATTTCGCAGCCGCCACCCAAGGCCATGCCGCGGATCGCGCTGATCACAGGCACTTGGGCGTAACGCAAACGCAAGAAAGTTTGTTGCATGAAACCTTCGGCGTCTTCCACCGCCGACACGCCCACGGCCATGAAGGCCGGCAGCATGGCTTGCAAATCGGCGCCCACGCTGAAGGGCTCATCGCCCGACCAAATCACCAAGCCTTCGTAAGACTGCTCGGCCAAGTCGACCGCGGCCATCAAGCCTTCACACACCTCCATGCTGATGGTGTGCATCTTGGTGGTGATGCTGGCGATCAACACGCCCTTCAAAACCGGCTCATCGGACGTCCAAACGCGCAAGGCGCCGTTGTCCATGACCGTGGTGCCGGCTTGCTCGAAACGTGGACCGGCCTCGCCCAAGAGCAACTCGGGGAAAATCTGTCGCTCGTGCACCGGCAAACGGCGACGCTGCTCGAAACGGCCCGAGCTGGGGTTCCAAGAACCCTGGGCGGTGTGCACACCACCCGCGTCGGCCACCGGGCCTTTGAAAACCCAGTCCGGCAGAGGCGTCTTGCATAGGGCTTTGCCGGCGTCGATGTCCTCTTGCACCATCTTGGCCACGTTGAGCCAACCGGCTTCTTGCCAGAGCTCAAACGGGCCCTGTTTCATGCCGAAGCCCCAGCGCATGGCCAGGTCCACGTCGCGAGCGGTCTCGGCGATCGAGGCCAAGTGCACCGCGGCGTAGTGGAAGCCGTTGCGCAAAATGGCCCACAGGAACTGGCCTTGCGGGCCTTCGCTGTTGCGCAGCAACTGCAAGCGCTCGGCGGCGGGCTTTTTGAGCATGCGGCCATAGACCTCATCGGCCTTCTCGCCTGCGGGCACGTAGTCCTGACTTTCCAGCTCAAACCGCATCACATCGCGACCGACTTTTTTGTAAAAACCGGCCTTGGTTTTTTGCCCCAAGTGACCTTTTTCAATCAGGGTCTTGAGCACCTCAGGAGTGCCGAAACTGCCGTAGAACGGGTCGGTTTCGGGACTCAAGGTGTCTTGCAAGGTCTTGATGACATGGGCCATGGTGTCCAGGCCCACCACATCGGCCGTTCGGAACGTGCCGCTGGAGGCGCGACCCAAACGCTTGCCGGTCAGATCGTCGACCACGTCGTACGTCAAACCAAACCGCTCAACCTCGCGCATGGTGCTGAGCATGCCCACCACACCAATGCGGTTGGCCACGAAGTTGGGCGTGTCTTTGGCACGCACCACGCCTTTGCCCAACGTGCTGGTGACAAAGGCCTCCAAACGGTCGAGCATGTCGGGGGCGCTCGCGGGTGTGGCGATCAATTCCACCAAGCTCATGTAGCGAGGTGGGTTGAAGAAGTGAATGCCACAAAAGCGGGTGCGCAAGGCCTCGGGCAAGGCGTCGCTGAGTGCCGTGATCGACAAGCCCGAGGTGTTGGACGCCAGCAAGGTGTTCGCGCCCACGTGTGGCGCGATCTTCGCGTACAAATCGCGCTTCCAATCCATTCGCTCGGCAATCGCCTCGATGATGAGGTCGCAGTCTTTGAGTTGCGCCAAGTCGTCTTCGTAGTTCGCCGGCACGATGCGGTCGGCGTCGCTGCTCACACCCAAGGGTGAGGGCTTCATCTTGCGCAAGTTCTCCACGGCGCGCAGGACGATGCCATTTTTCGGCCCGTCCTTGGCGGGTAAGTCAAAGAGCACGACCGGCACTTTGACGTTGACCAGGTGAGCGGCGATTTGCGCACCCATGACCCCCGCGCCCAAAACGGCGACTTTGCGAACGATGAAACGAGACATGGTGTTTC
>CAZNWS010000330.1:0-1946 GCA_964576495.1 uncultured Hydrogenophaga sp.
GAGGTGGTGATGATGTTGCACAGCACCAGTTTGGCCAGCACCGTGCCTGCCATGCTCGATATCACGGCCGCGGCCAGCCGCATTTACTCCGACTACTACTTGCCCTTCGAAGCCTATTTGTTCGCTGCGGGCATCTACTTGTGCATCACCTTCACGCTCATCGGTTTGTTTCGCGCCGCAGAACGCCGGTTTTTGGCACACTTGGCCCCACGAACCGATTGAAGGCCGCACATGATCCGCACCGAACACGCCCTGCTCAGCCCCAGCCTTGGGCACCAAAAACACTTGGTCAGCTTCACCTATGGCGACCCACAAGCACGCCCCAAGGTTTATATCCAAGGCAGTTTGCACGCCGAGGAGTTGCCCGGCATGCTGGTCTCGCACCACCTGCGCAGTGCTTTGGATGCAGCTGAGCGTGAAGGTCGCTTGAACGGCTGTGTGGTGCTGGTGCCAGCCGCCAACCCCATTGGCCTGGCACAACGCTTGGACCACAAACCCATGGGGCGGTTCGAGTTGGACACCGGTGAAAACTTCAACCGCCACTACCCCGATTTGGCGCAAGCGGTTTTCGAGCAGGCCCGCTCGGGTTTGGGACCAGAGGGTGAAGCCAATGTGTCGCTGGTGCGTCAATGGGTTGGGCAATGGCTCTCGCAATGGACGCCACAGACCGAGTTGGAGAGCCAACGTCGATGCCTCTTACTACTCTCTCACGACGCCGACGTGGTGATCGACTTGCATTGCGATTGGGAAGCTGTCTTGCATCTTTACAGCGAAGAAGCCTGTTGGCCCACCATCGCACCCTTGGCCGCGACCTTGGGTTGCCGCGCCGTTTTGTTGGCCAAAGATTCGGGTGGTGGACCTTTTGACGAACGCCTCTCGGGCCTGTGGTGGCAATTGCGAGAGCGACTGATCGCAGCAGGGGTGGACCGCCCCCTGCCACAAGGCTGCGCCAGCACCACGGTTGAGTTGCGCGGCGAGGCCGATGTGGACCACGCCCATGCCCAGACCGATGCCCAGGCCGTCCTGCTTTACCTGCAGCACCTCGGTGCACTTCAAACGCAAGGTGGTGTGCCGCCCTTGCCGCCCCTGGCGTGTGAGCCCACGCCCTTGGCCGGCTCTCAAACACTGCAAACCCCAGTACCCGGCGTGTTGGTGTATTTGGTGCCGACCGGCGCCTCCCTCAACGTGGGCGACGCGGTGGCCCACGTCATCGACCCGACCGCTCCAGATGCTTCGCGCGTGCACGTGGTGCGCGCCGATGTCGCGGGTGTTTTGTACGCCAGGGTGGGTCACCGCTACCTGGTGGCCGGCGCCGAAGTCGGCAAAATCGCTGGCGCTCACGCCTTTCGCACCGGCGACCTGCTCGGTGCCTGAACCTTTGAAGTTGTCTCCATGAACGCCCCCTCTTCTCTTCGCACGCCCCTGCTCCAGGTCGACAACATCCACAAACGCTACGGCAGCAACGAGGTGCTCAAAGGCGTGTCTTTGCAGGCCTTCGCGGGCGATGTGATCAGCCTCATTGGCAGTTCGGGTTCGGGCAAAAGCACGCTGCTGCGTTGCATCAACTTGCTCGAAAAACCCAACCAAGGTCAGATCACCTTGAACGGCGAAAGCTTGGCCCTCAAAACCGACCGCCACGGCGAGTTACAAGCCGTGCGGGCCGAGCAGTTGCAACGCCTGCGCACCAAGCTGGCCATGGTGTTCCAGCACTTCAACCTGTGGGCCCACATGACGGTGCTGGAGAACATCATCGAAGCACCGGTGCACGTGTTGGGGGTACCCAAGGACCAAGCGGTCGAGACGGCGCGCCGTTATTTGGAGCGGGTGGGCTTGCGCGGTGTCGAGGACCGTTACCCCGCGCACATGAGCGGTGGCCAACAACAGCGCGTGGCCATTGCCCGGGCCTTGGCCGTGGAGCCGGCCGTCATGCTGTTCGATGAGCCCAC
>CAZNWS010000331.1:0-1940 GCA_964576495.1 uncultured Hydrogenophaga sp.
CCAGCTCGAGCAGCAGCACCAGTAACGACTCGAGCAGCACCAACAGCGGCGGCTACCGCTCGCAGCGACAAACTCTCACGCCCAGTGCGACCGAGACACGATCCCACACCGAGGGCACTCGACGCGAACACACAGCCAGCATCGTCTACCGCGGCTTGGGCGAATACCAAAACTTCCCCGTGCCCAAGAGCGACGCCAGCCTGCTCATGGGCTTGGTGCGCAACTACCTCATGCTCAAAGGCGTGGTGCCCACCACCCCCAACGACCCCAACGCCGACGTCCTCTTGTACGTGACGGTGGACATTTTTGGCACGGTGCGCAGCCGCTTCGATGCGCTGCTCTACAACAACGAAACCGTCAAAGCCGAGACCAGCCTGGAGATCATGGCCTTTGACCGCACCGGCCAACTGGTCTTGGCCCCGCAGTCGAGCAACCGCGAAGCGCGTTACCGCGAGCACTACGTGATGTGGACCGGCCCGCTCACCAGCCACGAACAGGTCTACCCAGGCCAAGGCCTGCTGGTGGACTTCAGCCAGGTCAGCCCCAACCCGAACCCGAATTCCGCCACACCGGTGTTGCAGCGCATCGAGCGTGAGCACCCGGGTGGCAAGAACTGATCACCCTCAATCGGAGAACACCCATGCACATCAACACCTTCAGCCAACGCTGGTTCAGCGTCCTTTTGTGCGCCGCGGCTTTGAGCTTGTCAACAGCGCACGCGGCACAACCCAGCGGAGCACCCAGCACGGCCTCGGTGGAGAAACTGGTGCAGCTCAACGGCGCACAAAAGGCCCTGGAGCAAGCCACGGCGAACATGCAAAACCAGATCCGCCAACAAGTGCAGTTCAGCTTGCAGCAACAAAACGGCGGCCAGCCCTTGAGCTCGGTGCAGCAAGCGGCGGTGGACAAGGTGGTGCCCGGTGTGGTGGCGGTGCTGCGCGATGAGCTCAGCTGGGCAAAGCTCAAGCCGGGTTATGTGCGCCTGTACCAAGAGCAGCTCACTCAAGCCGAGGTGGACCGACTGATCGCGCTCTACCAAGACCCGGCGTATGTGCAGCTGATGCAAACCATGCAGGGCCTGAACCAGCGCTCGGCGCAGATGGTCACCGACCGCATGCCCGCCATCGTGCAGCGCATCACCCCGGTGATCGAGCGCTCGCTGCGCCAAGTCTTGGGGCAATGAACCCCGGGGGTTGGCCATGAACACATCACACCCAACCCGGAGTCGCGGCCGCTTGCTCAAGCGCTGCGTGGCCGCACTCTTGATGGTCACGCTGCAGGTGCAGGCTTGGGCGCAGGTCACCTCACCGTTGATTCGCAACAGCAATGGCTCAGTCCAAAGTGGGTTTGCCAAAGATGGCACCTTGGTATTGGCCGGCCATGTAAGCGGCAATCCCCATCAACTTTTGCACGATCTGCAAAATCCCACGCTGTGGACTTCGGGTGCCGTTTCTTTTTCTAACCACACCAACCCCACGTTTGTCCAACCCACCATTGACCAAATGATGCAGGCCATCGAACCACCCGGAGGTGGCGGTGGTTTGTTCATGAGCCGGCTTTATTTGAATCCGGACAACCCCTACAGCTCAGGCGGTGTTTTGTCCGCGCCGCCCTCACTCACCCCAGAGCAGGGCTCTTCTGTGCCCGCAGCGGGCCCGCTCATGGACAACCGCACGCATTACGAGCGTGCTTTGGCCCATGTGATTGCGAACCAAGGTGATCGGGCCGTCGACAGAAGCCGCTGGAGCACGACGAATCCCGATTTCGGCGACGGTGTGGCTTACCTGGCCAAAACCCATGTCAACAGCAGCGCTGCTTTGCGAGAGACCTTGTTTGACACCGCCCCCAGTCGCCCCGTGTTTCAAGCCAGTCAAACACCCACGGCGGGTGCGAGTGCGTTTTTTGTGATTCAAGGCGCGCAGGCCCAAACGCATTTGGCC
>CAZNWS010000332.1:0-1926 GCA_964576495.1 uncultured Hydrogenophaga sp.
ATCAAAGAAGGCAACCGTTTCGCAGTGTTGACCGACATCTTGGGTGACGAAGATCACTTGGGTGACATGGACTTCAAAGTGGCCGGTACCACCAACGGTATTTCTGCTTTGCAGATGGACATCAAGATCCAAGGCATCACCAAGGAAATCATGCAGGTTGCGTTGGCACAAGCCAAAGAAGCCCGCATGCACATTTTGGGCAAGATGCAAGAGGCCATGAGCCACGCCAACACCGAAGTCTCCAACTTCGCGCCCAAGCTCTTCACCATGAAGATCAACCCCGAGAAGATCCGCGATGTGATCGGCAAAGGCGGCGCGGTCATTCGTGCGCTGACCGAAGAAACCGGTTGCCAGATCAACATCGAAGAGGACGGCACCATCACCATCGCCGCCACCGATGGCGACAAGGCCGAGATCGCTAAGCAACGCATTGAGCAGATCACTGCCGAAGTCGAAATCGGCAAGGTCTATGAAGGCCCGGTCACCAAGATCCTGGACTTTGGCGCCCTGGTGAACCTGTTGCCTGGCAAGGATGGCCTGCTGCACATCAGCCAGATCGCCCACGAGCGCGTCGAAAAAGTGACCGACTACCTGAGCGAAGGCCAGATCGTCAAAGTCAAAGTGCTCGAGACCGACGAAAAAGGCCGTGTGAAGCTGTCCATGAAGGCTTTGCTCGACCGCGCTCCCGCGTCCGACGCTGAGCAGCAAGGCTGATCGCGAGAGACCCCTGCCATGAAGAAGCTCATCGTCGGTAATTGGAAGATGAACGGCGGCTTGGCCGCCAACGAGGCCTTGCTCAACGCGTTGCTCGAGAGCGCCTCGGCGATGTCTGGCGTCGAGTTGGCGGTTTGTGTGCCTGCGCCGTACCTGGCTCAGGTGCAAAACCGCTTGCGAGGTTCGCCGATGACCTGGGGGGCGCAAGATGTGTCAGCGCACGAGCAAGGGGCGTTCACCGGCGAGGTGTCGGCTCACATGCTCAAAGACTTTGGCTGCCGCTATGCCATCGTTGGCCATTCGGAGCGACGCCAGTACCACGGGGAGACCGATGAGGTGGTGGCGACCAAGGCGCAACGTGCCTTGGCCTCAGGCATCACCCCGATTGTGTGCGTGGGCGAAACCTTGGCTGAGCGCGAAGCCGGGCAGACCGAAGCCGTGGTCAAACGCCAATTGGCTGCGGTGATCCACGCCGTGGGTCACTGCACCAGCGAACTGGTGGTGGCCTATGAGCCCGTGTGGGCCATCGGCACGGGCTTGACCGCCACGCCTGAGCAGGCGCAGCAGGTGCATGCGGTCTTGCGTGCGCAGCTGATGGCCGCGAGCCAAAAGGCCGACCGTGTGCACATTGTGTACGGTGGCAGCATGAATGCGGCCAACGCCGCGTCTTTGTTGGCCCAAGCCGATATTGATGGCGGCCTCATTGGCGGCGCCTCACTCAAACCCGCTGATTTTTTGAGCATCGCCCACTCGGCGAAGGCTTGAGTTTTATTTGGAGCAAACGTCCATGAACGTGATTTTGACCATTGTGTTGGCCGTGCAAATGTTGTCGGCCTTGGCCATGATTGGCCTGATCTTGATGCAGCACGGCAAGGGTGCCGACGCTGGCGCGGCCTTTGGTGGCGGGGGTGGCGGTTCTTCCAGTTTGTTTGGAGCCTCGGGCAGCGCCAACTTCTTGTCGCGCTCGACCGCTGTGCTGGCCACCCTGTTTCTGGCCAGCACCTTGGCTCTGGCGTATTTCGGCAATTTGGGTGCAGCCCCCAGCAGCGGTAGCGTGCTCGAGGGTGCTCCCGCACCCGTCACGCAAGAGATCCCTGGTGCCTCGAACGTCGCGCCGGCTACGGCCCCCGTTGCGCCTGCGGGCCAACAAGTCCCGGGCAACAAAAGAAACTGAAAACATGATTAATAAAGAGACAGTGGAATACTTTCCAA
>CAZNWS010000333.1:0-1912 GCA_964576495.1 uncultured Hydrogenophaga sp.
CCCAAAGCCAGCAGACCCATGCACAGCCACCAGGGCCAGGAAATAGCAGCAACTGAAGTCATGTTCGATTATGGTTTGTAAAAACGCCGAATCTCGGTCATGGCCGCTTGCACGTGGGCCATGTTCAGGTTCGGTTGGTTGACTCGGTTGAGCTGGTGGTCGTAGGCGGTGAAAAGCCCATCAAATCCAGCGGTGATGATGTATTGGTCGTCGATGATGGCGAAGTCTTTGTAGTTGCCCGCCAAGCTCCAGCCTCGGGAGCGTTGGCTCCACAAATCCAGGCCGGTGGAATGTTCATTCAAGGGGTTGACCACCCCCAGCACATCGCGCAACAACGTGGGGGCTACCCCCATGTGCGAAGTGGATTCGGTCACCCGCTCGGCCGCACGGCCAGGCCAATGCACCACCAAGGGTACGTTGAGCTGGGCTCCGCCGTAGTTGCTGCCGTGACCCCAGTAATTTTTGCCGAAGTCGTTGAATTCTTGACCATGGTCGCCGGTGATGATCACCACCGTGCGCTCCATCAAACCCTTGGCTTTCAGATCCGCGAGCACTTGTCCAATGAGCTGATCGTTGTAATGCACCGCATTGCGGTAGCGGTTGCGAATGCCCGTGGGGTCAAAACCTTGTTTGAGCTTGAGGTAGTTGATGTCCTCGTCGGGCGTGAACGGCGTGTGTCCGGGCGGAATCGAGTAGCCGTGCGGCGCGTCGTAAAACAAAAAGCCAAAAAAAGGTTTGGCGGCGTTGGGCCGATTGGCCAACCAGCTCAGCCAATCTCGCGTGAGCGAAGCATCGCGCTCGGCCGGGGTTTTGCCCTCGGAGTTCAAGCGCAGGGGGCGCACTTGGCTGAAGATGGTGCGGTCGAACTCGGGGTTGGTCAGGGTCGCGCTGGCGAAAACGCCGATGTCGTATTGGCGCTCTCGAAGCGCCGTCATCAGTGCAGGCGCCACCTTGTTGGCAAACATGGCGTCCCAATACACGCTGGGAATGCCGTAGAACAGCGAAAACAAGCCCGCCCGAGTGGCGTTGCTGCCGCTGACGTGTCGCTCAAACCTCAGGCTGGTCTGCGCCAGCGCTTCAACGTGCGGCGTCACCCGGGCGTTGAGCTCGTCGGCACGCCACGAGTCCACCACGATCATCAAGACATTGAGGGGTTGGGTGGCGCCGTAACGCAAAGGCTGCAAGGGGTACACCACGCTTTGCGAAGACGCGTTGACCTTCAAGGCGGCGTATTGGGCCTTGGCTTCGGCGTCGATCCAACCGTTTTTGGCCATCCATCGTTGCGCGGTCAAGGGGTGGTAGAGCGGGAAGTGCTGGTTGTGTTGGGTGATGGTTTGCAAATAGTGCGCATCGGCATAGACATGGATGCCTTGTGAACCCACCCAACACGTCATCAGCCCAAGCCAAGCCACAACATACGCCTTCAAGGACCGCTGGCGGCGCCCCAAGCGCTGCCCTAACCACCACAACACGCCCCACAGTGTTGCGGCAACCAACCACAAACTGGCCCAAGCGCTCCATGGAAAATCAAACACTTCGTTGTTTTTGTCGTTGACGAACAGCGACACCATGAAGCCGTTGATGTGCAGCCGGTACTGCTGGTACACAAAGGTATCGACCAACATCAACAACAAGACCAGCGCCCCCAAGGTCGTGATCACCCAGCGAGCCCAACGTGCGGGCAAGAGCCACGACAGTGGCACCCACACCAAGCCCCACAACAGCAGCGCCAACGCCGAAAAATGGCCCACATAAGCCAGCACCAAATAACTGGTTTCCAGGGCCGTCGAAGGCCAAGATCCGAATGAGAAATAGCGGGTGCCCAAGAGCCAAGCCAGCCCGAGCAACAGGGCAGAAAAGCGCAGGCTCCAGCGCCAAGGGTGTTCAGGAGAGGGTGCTTGCATCATTGAAT
>CAZNWS010000334.1:0-1908 GCA_964576495.1 uncultured Hydrogenophaga sp.
GATCGCGCACCGCTTGTCCACCGTGGTCGATGCCCACGAGATCTTGGTGCTCGAGAATGGACACATCGTGGAGCGCGGAACCCACACAGAGCTGTTGGCCCAAGGTGGTGTTTACTCGGGTATGTGGGCGTTACAGCAAAACGCATAATCGGATCATGGACACCAAATGGTTGGAAGACTTCGTCAGCTTGGCAGAAACCCGCAGTTTCAGCCGTTCTGCTCAGCTGCGCCACGTCACGCAACCGGCGTTCTCGCGCCGCATCCAGTCCCTCGAAGCCTGGGCCGGCACCGATTTGGTGGACCGTTCGTCTTACCCGACCCGACTCACGCCGGCGGGGCAAACGCTGTACGAGCAAGCGCTGGAGATGCTGCAAACCTTGCAAAGCGCACGCACCATGCTGCGCGCGCACAGCAGCACGGCCCAAGACGTCATCGAGTTCGCCATGCCGCACACGCTGGCCTTTACGTTTTTCCCCGGTTGGTTGTCCAGTTTGGCCGAACCGTTCGGTCCCGTTAAAAGCCGCGTGACTGCGCTCAATGTGCACGATGCGGTGATGCGGCTGACCCAAGGTGGCTGTGATTTGCTCATGGCTTACCACCATCCGGCGCAGCCTTTGCAGCTCGACCCCAAGCGCTATGAAATGCTGCCTTTGGGTCGCGAGACCCTGGCGCCATACGTCAAACCCACGGCCCAAGGCACACCGTTGTTTGAGTTGCCTGCCACGGGCTCGTCGCCACAGCCTTATCTGGCTTATGCCTCAGGAGCGTATTTGGCGGGTGTGGTGGAGCACGTGATCAAACAAAGTCCCACGCCGCTGCATTTGGAGCGGGTCTACGAGACCGACATGTCCGAAGGCCTCAAAGCCATGGCCTTGGAGGGGCACGGCATCGCTTTTTTGCCCGCCAGCGCGGTACGACAAGAGTTGCGTCAGCACAAATTGGTGCCGGCCATGCCTGGCTTGGAAGCGAGCATCGACATCCGCGTCTACCGCGAGCGCAGCCAGCCCGGACATGCTGCGGCGGTGTCAGAGCCGCTGTGGCAACACCTCTTGGCCCACCCCTTGGCCGCCATTTGAGACAATGGGCGCATGAATGCCCCGCTCAACACCCTGACCATCACCCGCCCCGACGACTGGCACTTGCACGTGCGCGACGGTGAGGCCTTGCAGACCGTGGTGCCGCACACCGCCGCCCAGTTCGGTCGCGCCATCATCATGCCCAACCTCAAGCCACCGGTGACCACCGCCGCACAGGCCTTGGCCTACAAAGACCGCATCTTGGCCGCCGTGCCTGCGGGCGTGGACTTTGAGCCATTGATGACGCTCTACCTGACCGACAACCTGGCGCCCGATGAGATCGCCCGCGCCAAGGCCGCGGGTGTGGTGGCCGCCAAGCTCTACCCTGCTGGTGCCACCACCAACAGCGATGCCGGCGTGACCAATATGCGCAAGATTTACCCCGTGCTCGAAGCCATGCAGCGCGAAGGCATGCTCTTGTTGGTCCACGGTGAAGTCACCTCGTCCGATATCGACCTGTTCGATCGCGAAGCCGTTTTTATCGATCAGCAACTCATCCCATTGCGCCGCGATTTCCCGGGCCTGAAGATCGTGATGGAGCACATCACCACCACGGAGGCCGCGCAGTACGTAGGTGAGGCCGATGCCTTGCTGGGCGCGACCATCACGGCGCACCACCTGCTCTACAACCGCAACGCCATCTTCACCGGCGGCATTCGCCCGCACTATTACTGCTTGCCCGTGTTGAAGCGCGAGACCCACCGCCGGGCCTTGGTGCAAGCCGCCACCAGCGGCAGCCCGAAGTTTTTCTTGGGCACCGACAGCGCGCCGCACGCCGCCCACCTCAAAGAACACGCCACCGGTTGTGCGGGTTGCTACACCGCCCACGCCG
>CAZNWS010000335.1:0-1899 GCA_964576495.1 uncultured Hydrogenophaga sp.
ACCTTCAGCGACTACAGCCGCAACGCCATCCGCATGGCCGCGCTCATGAAGCAGCGCGTCATCCACGTCTTCACCCACGACTCCATCGGTTTGGGCGAAGACGGCCCCACCCACCAGTCGGTGGAGCACGTGCCGAGCTTGCGCATCATCCCGGGCTTGGACGTGTGGCGTCCGGCCGATGGCCTGGAGACGGCCGTGGCGTGGGCGGTGTCTTTGGAGCGCCGCGATGGCCCCAGTGCCTTGTGCTTGTCGCGCCAGAACCTGCCCCGCCTGAGCCACATCGACCAAGCCTCCAACATCCGCCAAGGCGGCTACATCTTGCGCGACGTGGCCAACCCACAAGCGGTGATCGTGGCCACCGGTTCGGAGCTGGAAATTGCCTGCCAAGCCCAAGAGCGTTTGATCGCCAAAGGCCTGCGCGTGCGGGTGGTCTCCATGCCGTCGACCAATGTGTTTGACCGTCAAGCCCAGGCCTACCAAGACCAAGTCTTGCCTTTGAACCTGCCCGCGGTGGCCGTGGAAGCGGCGCACCCCGATGGTTGGCGCAAGTACGTGGGTCGCACCGGTCGTGTGGTGGGCATCGCCAGCTTTGGCGAGTCGGCACCGGCCAAAGACCTCTACGCTCACTTTGGCATCACGGCCGATGCGGTGGCCCAAGCGGTGGAAGCGGTGGTGGCCGCATGAACACGCGGGCTTACGACTTGGTCATGTTTGACCTTGACGGCACGCTGGTGGAAACCGGCCCCGAGATCGCCGACGCGACCAACGACACCTTGGCCCATTTTGGTTGGGCCACGGTCAGCCAAGAGCAGGTCAATGCTTGGATCGGTCACGGCACGCGTGAGCTCTTGCTGCAGGCCATGGCCTTTGTCTTGCAAACGCCGGCCGAAGACTTGCGCCACAGCGAGCGCTTTGCGCAAGCCGAGGCGGTGTTCATTGGCCACTACCAATCGCGTTGTGGCACCCGCAGCCACCTGTACCCACAGGTGTTGGAAACCTTGAGCGCGTTGCGCCAACAGGGTGTGTTCACCGCCGTCATCACCAACAAAGAAGGGCGTTACACCCAAACTGTGCTCGATGCCCATGGCCTCATGCCCTTGCTCGACCGCGTCATCAGCGGTGACACCTTGCCCCAAAAAAAACCCAACCCGGCGGGCATTGAATTTTGTTTGTCGCATTTTGGGGTGGACGCTTCGCGGGCATTGTTCGTGGGCGACTCCAGCATCGATGTTCAAACTGCTCGCAACGCTGGCGTGGTGGTGTGGGCATTGCCTTATGGCTACAACATGGGCCAACCCATTGAAGCCTGCCAACCCGACCGGGTGATCCCGGACGTTTCCGCTTTACTGGCCTGACGGTTCAGTTTTGTTTTTTTACTTGAGAGAGAGTTTTTCATGACCATTCGCATCGGTATCAACGGATTTGGCCGTATCGGCCGCATGGTGTTTCGCGCTGTCACACAAGAGGCCGAATTCAAAGACATCGAAGTCGTTGCGATCAACGACCTGCTTGAGCCCGACTACTTGGCGTACATGTTGCAGTTTGACTCGGTGCACGGCCGCTTCAAGGGCAGCGTGGCTGTTGACGGCAAAGACCTCGTGGTCAATGGCAAAAAAATTCGCTTGACCGCCGAGCGTGACCCAGCCAACCTCAAATGGGGCGATGTGGGTGTGGACGTGGTGGTGGAAGCCACCGGCTTCTTCTTGACCGGTGACACTTGCCAAGCCCACATCAATGCGGGCGCCAAAAAAGTGGTGCAGTCGGCGCCCTCCAAAGACGACACGCCGATGTTCGTTTACGGTGTTAACCACAGCAGTTACGCAGGGCAAGCCATCGTGTCGGCTGCGTCTTGCACCACCAACTGTTTGGCCCCTGTGGCCAAGGTGCTCAACGACAACT
>CAZNWS010000336.1:0-1895 GCA_964576495.1 uncultured Hydrogenophaga sp.
GGTTTGCTGCTGGACCACGCCCCCCAGTGGCACACCTATTGGCAAAACCCGGGCGACTCCGGACTGCCCACCGAACTCCAGTGGACCTTGCCTGCCGGGGTGAAAGCTGGGCCCATTGAATGGCCCACGCCGAGCAAGTTCCCGCTCGGGCCCTTGGCGAATTACGGTTATGACGAACGCGTGTTGTTGCCCGTGCGATTGACGGTCGAGGCTGGTTTTGAAGGTGACCACATCGACGTGGGTTTGTACGCCAGCTGGTTGGCCTGTCGCACCGAATGCATCCCCGAAGAGGGTCAGTTCAACCTGCGCTTACCGGTCAACACCGCCACCACCGCTCACCGCGAAGCCTTCGAATCCGCTTGGGCTTTGCGCCCTGTACCCCTAACTTCGGGTCCAGCCACCGTCAGCGTGTCTGCCCAAGGGCTGCGTTTGAGCCTCAACGGCCTACCCAGCGCTTGGCAAGGCCAGCGCCTCGAAGTGTTTCCCGAAAGCCCCGCGGTGATTGAACCGGGTGCGCCGTGGACGCAAGTGTGGAATGACGGTGTGTGGTCAGCCGAGTTACCCCTGTCAGCCCAACGCAGCGAAGCCCCAGCGAACTTGGCGTGGGTGATCGCGCCCGCGGCTGGGGGCACAGGTGTGCGCTTCGAAGCCTCTGTGAAGGGCTCATGGCCGCCCGTAGCGGCCTTGCCTGCCGCCATCCCCGATGCCTTGAACCAAGCCCTACAAGCCGACGCACCCCCCCCCAGTCCACCCCCCCTATCGTGGTGGCCAGCGATATTCGGAGCACTGCTCGGCGGCCTGATCCTCAACCTGATGCCCTGTGTGTTTCCGGTCTTGGCCATCAAGGTGTTGTCGTTCGCACAACTGTCAAACGATGCGGCTTCGGCCCGCGCGCACCGCTGGCAAGGCTTGGCCTACACCGCCGGTGTGGTCTTGTCTTTTGTGGCTTTGGGCGCGCTCTTGCTGAGCCTGCGCGCCGCCGGCGAGCAGTTGGGCTGGGGCTTTCAGCTACAAAGCCCCGCTGTGGTGGCAGCACTGGCCGTGCTTTTCACCTTGATCGGTTTGAACTTGGTGGGCGTGTTTGAGTTTGGCAGCGTGTTGCCCAGCAGCTTGGCCAGTTGGCAAGCGCGCAACCCCACCGTCGACGCGTTCTTCACCGGCGTGTTGGCCACGGCGATCGCCTCGCCTTGCACCGCTCCGTTCATGGGCGCGTCTTTGGGCCTGGCCATTGCCCTGCCCGCGGCTCAAGCCTTGTCGGTGTTCGCGGCCTTGGGCTTGGGCATGGCCTTGCCTTACCTGTTGGCGAGTTGGTGGCCGGCGGTGGCGCGCGCCATGCCACGCCCCGGCGCTTGGATGAACACCTTGCGCCACGGCTTGTCTTTCCCCATGTTCGCCACCGTGGTGTGGTTGTTGTGGGTCTTGGGTCAACAAAGTGGCATCAACGGGGCCGCAGCACTGTTGATGGTCTTGGTAGCGCTGAGTGCGGCCGTCTGGGCTTGGGGCCTGAGCGGTCGCGGCCGCTGGATCGCTGGGGGCATCACCGGCGCCTTGTTGGCCGCCACACTCGTGACCGTTGGGCCCCACATCACCCGCGAAGCCCCTGCACCCGACGCGCCCACCGCCACCGCGGTAGAAGGCGTATCGTGGCAAGCTTGGACGGCCGAGCGGCAACAGGCCGCCTTGGCGCAAGGCCGATGGGTGTTCGTGGACTTCACCGCGGCTTGGTGCGTGACCTGCCAATACAACAAGCGCACCACCTTGTCCGACCCAACGCTGCTGCAAGACTTCGCCCAACGCCAAGTGACCTTGTTGCGCGCCGACTGGACACGCCGCGACCCCGCCGTCACGCAAGCCCTCACCGCACTGGGTCGCAGTGGCGTGCCGGTCTATGCCCT
>CAZNWS010000337.1:0-1886 GCA_964576495.1 uncultured Hydrogenophaga sp.
CGAGTCGCCAAACAAGCGGTTACCAAAGCTGGACAATACGCTTACCGTGACCGCCGTAACCGCAAACGCGTGTTCCGTCGCTTGTGGATTGCGCGTATCAACGCTGCGGCTCGCGCCTGCGGCTTGACCTACAGCCAGTTCGCCAACGGTCTGAAGAAAGCAGCGATCGAAATCGATCGCAAGATGCTGGCCGACCTGGCTGTCAACGACCAAGCTGCATTCAGCAGCATCGTGGAACAAGTTAAAGCCAAGCTGGCCGCTTGATTCGCGATGGACGGCCGAGCAGATCCGTTCTGCTCGGTGTGTCCGGTTGCTCAAAGGGGTTGATTCTTGGTGGGTATTGCCCGTCAGGTCTTGGCCCCTTTTTTTCTGCACGCATTGCACCGAATCGATATGAACGCACTCGACGACATGGTCAGCTTGGCGCGATCGGCTTTTCAACAAGCCCAGACGCCGACCGAATTGGAAAACGCCAAAGCCCAGTTTTTGGGCAAATCGGGGCGCATCACCGAGCTCATGAAGGGCTTGGCCACGCTGTCCGTCGACGAAAAAAAATCCCAAGGCGCAGCCATCAACGTGGCAAAACAAGCCATTGAATCGGCGCTGCAAGAACGCCGCGCCGCCTTGGCCGAAGCCGAGTTGCAGGCCCAGCTCAAGTCCGAGGCTTTGGACGTCACATTGCCTGGACGCGAACGCCCAGCGGGTGGTTTGCACCCAGTGAGTCTCACGCTTGAGCGCATCGAAGCCATTTTTGGCTCCATGGGTTTTGACGTGGCCGATGGCCCCGAAATCGAATCCGACTGGTTCAACTTCACCGCATTGAACACGCCCGCCGATCACCCCGCGCGTTCGATGCACGACACGTTTTATGTGGAGGGCGGCAGCCTTGACGCGCCCAATTTGCTGCGCACCCACACCAGCCCCATGCAAATTCGCCACGCGGTGCAGCACGTCAAGCGCCACCGCGCCGCGTTGGACGCGGGGAAGGGCATGCCCGAGATCCGCGTGATCGCGCCGGGCCGTACCTACCGTGTGGACAGCGACGCCACACACTCGCCGATGTTTCACCAGTGCGAAGGCCTGTGGATCGGCGAGAACGTGAGCTTCAAAGATTTGAAGCACGTCTTCACCGATTTTTGCCGCACCTTCTTCGAAAGCGACGACCTGGTTCTCCGCTTTCGCCCCAGTTTCTTCCCCTTCACCGAGCCGAGTGCCGAGATCGACATCCAATTTCAAAGCGGCCCCTTGGCCGGGCGTTGGTTGGAAGTGGCCGGTTCGGGTCAGGTGCACCCCAATGTGGTGCGCAACATGGGTCTGGACCCCGAGCGCTTCATCGGTTTTGCCTTCGGCATGGGCCCAGACCGCCTGACCATGCTGCGCTATGGCGTGAACGACCTGCGCCTGTTCTTTGACGGCGATGTCCGTTTCTTGTCGCAATTTCGCTGAGGCCTGAGCATGCAATTCCCCGAATCTTGGTTGCGCGAATTCTGCAACCCCGACCTGAGCAGCCAGCAACTGGCCGACACCTTGACCATGGCCGGTTTGGAGGTCGAAGAACTCGAGCCCGTGGCGCCACCCTTCACCGGTGTGGTGGTGGGTTTGGTGCTCAGCGCTGAGCAACACCCCGATGCCGATCGCTTGCGCGTGTGTCAAGTCGATGTGGGCCAAGCGCAGCCTTTGCAAATCGTTTGTGGCGCGCCCAACGCGCGCCCCGGCATTCGCGTGCCTTGCGCCACGGTGGGCGCGGTTTTGCCGCCCGGCGCCGATGGCCAGCCCTTCAAGATCAAGCTGGGCAAGCTGCGCGGCGTGGAAAGCCAAGGCATGTTGTGCTGGAGTCGATGAGTCGAAACGTCACGATGCTCGCGCCCAGGTGGACGCGATCGCAG
>CAZNWS010000338.1:0-982 GCA_964576495.1 uncultured Hydrogenophaga sp.
TTCCTTATTCCGTGCTGGCTCAGCATCGCCTCAGCGACCCGGCCTTCATTGCCCGCCAGAAGGCGGGATCCAAGGTGAGCACCAAGCTGACCATTTTGCAAAGCCTGGCCAAGAATGTGGACGGCTTGATCGTGGGTGGTGGCATCGCCAACACCTTCATGCTGGCCGCTGGCTTGAAGATTGGCAAGAGTCTGGCAGAGCCCGACTTGGTGGGCGAGGCCCAGGCGGTGATTGAGGCCATGAAAGCGCGCGGCGCTGAGGTGCCGATTCCCAGCGATGTGGTGACCGCCAAAACCTTCAGCCCCGACGCGGTGGCCACGGTCAAGCGCGCCACGGACGTGGCCGACGACGACCTGATCCTGGACATCGGCCCCGAGACCGCCGCCAAACTGGCCGCGCAACTGATGAAGGCCGGGACCATCGTGTGGAACGGCCCCGTGGGTGTGTTCGAGTTCGCGGCCTTCGAAGGCGGCACCAAAGCCATTGCACAGGCCGTGGCCCAGTCCAGCGCGTTCAGCATCGCTGGCGGTGGCGACACCTTGGCGGCGATCGCCAAGTACGGCATCGAGAAAGACGTGGGCTACATCTCCACTGGCGGCGGCGCTTTCCTTGAAGTGCTCGAAGGCAAGACCTTGCCCGCGTTTGCCATTCTGTCCGAGCGCGCCGGCTCGCTTTAAATCCCCCCACTCATACAACAGGAGTTTTTCATGGCACTCATTTCACTGCGTCAATTGCTCGACCACGCCGCCGAGCACGGCTATGGCTTGCCCGCCTTCAACGTCAACAACATGGAGCAGGTCCAGGCCATCATGCAAGCCGCCGCTGCGGTGGACAGCCCCGTGATCTTGCAGGGTTCGGCCGGTGCGCGTTCGTACGCTGGTGAGCCTTTCTTGCGACACTTGATTGCGGCCGCCATCGAGATGTACCCCCACATCCCCGTGTGCATGCACCAAGACCACGGCGCCACGCCCGGTGTCTGTTT
>CAZNWS010000338.1:992-1869 GCA_964576495.1 uncultured Hydrogenophaga sp.
GGCAGCTTGTTGGCCGATGGCAAGACGCCCGCGAGCTACGAGTACAACGTCAACGTCACCCGCCAAGTGGCCGAATTGGCCCACGCTTGCGGCGTGTCGGTGGAAGGTGAACTCGGCTGCTTGGGCAGCTTGGAAACCGGCAAAGCCGGTGAAGAAGATGGCCACGGCGCCGAAGGTGTGTTGGACCACTCGGCCTTGCTCACCGACCCCGATGAAGCCGCTGACTTCGTGCAAAAGACCCAGGTGGACGCTTTGGCCATTGCTATTGGCACCAGCCACGGCGCGTACAAGTTCACCAGCAAGCCCTCGGGCAAGGTGCTGCGCATCGACCGCGTCAAAGACATCCACCAGCGCATCCCCAACGTGCACTTGGTCATGCACGGCTCGAGCAGCGTGCCCGAAGACTGGTTGGCCATCATCAACCAGTACGGTGGTGACATGGGTGTGACCTACGGCGTGCCCGTGGAAGAGATCGTCGAAGGCATCAAGAACGGCGTGCGCAAAGTCAACATCGACACCGACCTGCGCATGGCCAGCACCGGCGCGATCCGCAAGCACTTGGCCGAAGACCGCAAGAACTTCGATCCCCGCAAGTTCTACAAAGAAGCCACCAAGGCCATGCAAGCGATTTGCGCCAACCGTTATCAAGCCTTTGGCAGCGCCGGCATGGCCAGCCGCATCGGCAAGGTGTTCAACTTGGAAGAGATGCAGAAGCGCTACGACAAAGGCGAGCTCGCACCGCGTGTGGCTTGATGGTCATCGCCCAACAAAAAGGCCCCGCATGGGGCTTTTTTTTTGGCTGGCGATTGATTTGGATCATGGTGCAGGCTTGGTATATCCCCAAGGGATGTTTAGCATAAGAAAAATCTAGGAGCCG
>CAZNWS010000339.1:0-1435 GCA_964576495.1 uncultured Hydrogenophaga sp.
GCCATGGGGTATGTGCCGCTGGGCGCTGTCTTTGGGTTCCTCTTTGTCCAGGCGGGAGGCGCCGCTGGGTTGGCCGTGCTCACCAGCCTCGTGGTGTACGCCGGTGCGGCCCAATACATGATGATTCCCATGGTGGCCGCGGGTTTGCCTTGGGGGGCGATCGCCTTGGCCACCTTGGTGGTCAACCTGCGCCACGTCTTTTATGGCTTGTCTTTGCTGGACCGCTGGCCCTCGCAGGGCTGGGCACGTTGGTACGCGGTCTTTGGCCTGACGGACGAAACCTATTCTGTGCTCACCACCTTGCCCGCTCACACGCCCACGCGGCATTGGGTCGCCATCACCGCACTCAACCAAGCTTGGTGGGTGCTCGGCACCGGCTTGGGGGCGTGGCTCGGGGCGCAGGCCACCGTGACGTGGCAAGGCTTGGACTTCGCCTTGGTGGCCTTGTTCGCGGTCTTGGCGGTGGAGCAGTGGCGCCGTCGCACCAGTGCGGTGCCCATGTGGTTGGCCTTGGGCGCGTACAGCGTGGCCTACCCACTCTCACCAGCCAACGCCTTGGTCTTGTCGATCGCAGCTTGTGTGATCGCAGCGGTCGTTTGGCGGCCCCGGGAGACCACCCATGGGTGACACGGCCTACGTGGTGGGGGTGATTTTGGCGATGGGTGCGGTGACCTTTGCGCTGCGCGCCTTGCCGTTCGTGGCTTCACGCTGGTTGCAGCGGCACGCGGTTGTGGCTCGGTTGGGACGCTTCTTGCCCATGGCCATCATGGTTTTGTTGTTGATCCACAGCAGCGTGTCCATGGCCCAAAGCCACGCGCGCGGCTTCTGGGCCGAGCCGGTGGCGGTGCTGCTGGCGCTGGTCTTGCAATGGTGGGGCCGCAACGCCTTGGCCAGCATGGCCGTGGCCACCGTGGTTTATGTGGTGATGCGCAACGCGGCTTGACCGGGGTCGTCGGCATACCGACGTTGAAACTGGGCGTGTCGCTCCAGCAAGCGCTGGTGGCGCTCTGGCCGGGGCGTGTGGGTGCGCAGCGTGGGTGGGCTCGTGCACACCTCGGCGATTGAAGCCCCTTGAGAGATACAGGCCAATCGGGCGGCACCCAGCGCACCGCCGTGGTCGGCGGCCTCTTGAACCTGCAAGGTCAAGCCAAAGGTGTCGGCCAAGGTTTGTGCCCACCACTCACTGCGTGAGCCACCACCAACCAAGGACAAAGCCGCCCACGAGCGCCCTTGATCGGGGAAGGTTTGGATGCCATCGAACAAGCCAAAACCCACGCCCTCGGCCACCGCATAGGCCATGTGGGCGCGGCTGTGGGACGCACGAAGACCCGACCAAGCGGCGGTGGCCTGCGGGTTGTTGTGCGGCGAGCGCTCGCCGTTGAGGTAGGGCAAAAACACAGGCGCGTGCTGGGCCTCTTGTTCGCTCAGGCTGGCT
>CAZNWS010000339.1:1445-1864 GCA_964576495.1 uncultured Hydrogenophaga sp.
CCCATCGCATCCGTGGCCCAAGCCACGGCGCTGGCGGCGCTCAGCATGACGCTCATCTGGTGCCAGCGTTGGGGCAGGGCATGGCAAAACGTGTGCAAGGCTTGGTCGGGTCGGGGGTCGTAAGCGGCGCTGTTGACGAAAACCACGCCCGATGTGCCCAGCGAGACAAAGCCCTGACCAGGCTCGGTCAGCCCCATGCCGATGGCGCTGGCCGCGTTGTCGCCCGCACCCGCGGCCACCGCCACCGTGGCGGGCAGTTGCCAGCGTTGGCACCAGGCCGGCAGCACCGTGCCCGAGACCTCGGTGCCCTCGAGCAAGCGCGGCATCTGCTCCCGGCTCAAACCGCTGAGTTCGAGCAAGCGATCGGACCAATCGCGCCCACCGGTGTCGAGCCACAAAGTCCCGGACGCATCCGACAG
>CAZNWS010000340.1:0-1823 GCA_964576495.1 uncultured Hydrogenophaga sp.
GTGCTTTGAACCGACCGAGGAGTGAACCCCGAATGAACACCAACGCTTTGCCCCCTTTGACCGAGGACGACATCGCTCATTATTTGCTCAACACCCCCGATTTTTTTGAGCGTCATGCGGAAGTTTTGGCTTCGGTGCAGCTGACCAGCCCACACGGCAAGCGCGCCGTGAGCTTGCAAGAGCGACAAGCCGAAATGCTGCGCGAAAAAATCCGTGGTTTGGAGCTCAAGGCGGCGAGCATGATCCGTCACGGTCAAGAGAACACCGTGACGGCGTCGCGGTTGCACGACTGGACCTTGGTGCTGTTGCAAACGGCCGAGGAACATGTCTTGCCGCAGGTCATCGCACAAACCGTGCGCGAGTTGTTTGCGGTGCCCCAAGTGGCCTTGCGGGTCTGGGGCATGCAACCCGAGTTCGACGAAGCGCCACACGTCTACCCCCCATCCGATGACGTGCAAACCTTCGCCAGTTCTTTGGTGGAGCCGTTTTGCGGCCCCAATCCTGGTTTGGATGTGGTGCAGTGGCTCGATGATCCGGCTTCGGTCGCCTCGGTGGCGGTGGTGCCTTTGCGAGAAGACGCGGGTGAGCCCGCGTTTGGGGTGATCGTCATGGGTTCGGACGACGCCCAGCGGTTCAGCGCCGACATGGGTACCGAGTTTTTGAGCCGCATGTCTGCCTTGGCCAGCGCGGCGTTGCAACGTTTGCGCCTGCCCAAAGACTGAGACCAGGACACAGCCGAGCGATGGCCCCTGCGATGGATGCCGACCACGATTGGGTGAGCGCCTACCTGTCGCACGTGCGAGACCACAAACGTTTGGCCGCGCGCACGGTGGCGCTCTACACCTTGGATTTGGCCCGTTTGACCGATTGGGCCCATGAATCGGGCGTGACCTTGACCACGGTCGACCCCACGCACATTCGGCGCTGGGTGGCGCAGATGCACAGCGCTGGCCGTTCGCCCCGCGGGATCGCCTTGATCGTGTCGGGCTGGCGGGGGTTTTATGCCTGGATGACGCGCCAAGGTCACATGAACCACAACCCCGTACAAGGTGTGCGCACCCCCAAAGCCGGTAAGCCCTTGCCCAAGGCTTTGGGTGTGGACGACTCGGTGCGCTTAGCACAGCACCATCAGGCCAGTGACCCACCCGAGTTGGAGGCCCGTGATGCGTGCATCACCGAGCTCTTGTATGGCTGTGGCTTGCGCATCGGCGAATTGGTGGGGTTGGATGTCAAGGCCGGCGAGGGCAGTGCGGGCTGGATCGACGTTCAAGACAGCGTGGCTCACGTGTTGGGCAAAGGTTCCAAACGGCGCAGCGTGCCCATTGGGCGCGGTGCTTTGGAGGCTTTGCAGGCTTGGCTGCAGGTGCGAGCGCAATGGCTGGGGCCCGAACAGACTTCATTGGCCTTGTTTGTGGGAGAGCGAGGTCAACGCCTGAGTCCCCAGCACATCCGGGTGCGCCTGAAGCGACGTTCGCAGTTGGCGGGCTTGAGCACGCCGGTGCATCCGCACATGTTGCGTCACTCCTTTGCCAGTCACCTGCTGCAGTCCAGCGGTGATTTGCGCGCTGTGCAAGAACTCTTGGGTCACGCCAGCATCAGCACGACGCAGGTCTACACCCGCTTGGATTTCCAACATTTGGCCAAGGTCTACGACGCGGCCCACCCCAGGGCCCATGCCGACAGGGAACGCAGCCCTGAGCCCTTGAGCAAAACCCGAAAGCCCCGATTGGACTGAGGCGCGCTTTGTCATGTCCACGTCAACGCACTGGCATACACTCGTGGGTTGTCATTGACTCGCTCTGCGCGCACACCATGTCCCTCAT
>CAZNWS010000341.1:0-1819 GCA_964576495.1 uncultured Hydrogenophaga sp.
GCCCGAGCCCTGCACCAGCATGACGCGGGTGGCTTTGAGCACTTCCATGAAAAATTGGCGGTCGTCCTCGATCGGGTACATCACCGGATCGAGCTTGGGGAACATGTACAGCGCGGCCTGGGGCTTGACGCAGCTCACGCCAGGGATGGCGGTGATGAGCTCATAGGCCAAGTCGCGCTGGCGGCGCAGGCGCCCGCCGGCTTTGGTCAAGTCGTTGATGCTCTGGTATCCACCCAAAGCGGTTTGGATCGCGTACTGGCCCGGCACGTTGGAGCCCAACTTCATGTTGGCCAGCATGTTGACGCCTTCGATGTAGTCGCGCGCCACGCGCTTGTCGCCCGAGACCACCATCCAGCCGGCGCGGTATCCACACGCGCGGTAAGACTTGGACAGCGAGTTGAAGGTGATCGTCAACACATCGGTGGACAGGCTGGCGATGGGCGTGTGCTGCGCGTCTTCGTACAAGACCTTGTCGTAGACCTCGTCGGCCAAGAGCACCAAACCGTGTTCGCGCGCCAAGTTGACCAAGGCTTGCAGCAACTCGACGCTGTACAAAGCGCCCGTGGGGTTGTTGGGGTTGATGACCACCAAGCCTTTGGTGCGCGGCGTGATCTTGGCGCGGATGTCGTCCAAGCTGGGCATCCAGCCGTTGGCCTCGTCGCACACATAGTGCACGGGTCGCCCGCCCGCCAAGCTGACCGCGGCGGTCCACAGCGGGTAGTCGGGCGACGGCACCAAAAGCTCGTCGCCATCGTCGAGCAAAGCCATGGTGGCCATGCTGATGAGTTCGCTCGCGCCGTTACCCAGATAAATGTCGTCCAAGGTCACGCCCGCGATGCCCTGCTTTTGGGTCTCGTGCATGACGGCTTTGCGTGCCGAGAAGATGCCTTTGCTGTCCGAATAGCCCGACGAGTTGGGCAGGTTGCGGATCATGTCCTGTTGGATTTCTTCGGGGGCATCAAATCCAAACGGCGCCAAGTTGCCGATGTTGAGTTTGATGATTTTTTGGCCCTCGTCCTCCATTTGCTTGGCCACTTCGACGATGGGGCCCCGCACGTCGTACAAGACATTGGCCAATTTGGCGGATTTGCGAATGGTTTTCAAAAGAGGCCTCCGGGCGGGCGCGATGTCGGCGTTATATTAGGTGGCTCTGAGGGCCGAAAAGCTTTCAATTTAACCACAGAACCACGCTGCTTTTCCCCGCCAGACCCACCATGAAACTGCACGCCGACCGCTCCGACACCCCCGTCGTCACCGCTCATGGTGAAGGTTGGATCGCCATCGATGGTCAACGCCACGAAGGTGACTGGGTGCTCAGCGCCAGTGGCGTGCGTCACCCATGGCGGCGTGGAAGCGATACACCCAGTACCGAAGACTTTGGCGCTTTGTCCCAGACAGACCCTGTGCCACCCGAGCTGGTGATTTTTGGCAGCGGCCCACGCTTGATTTTCCCGCACCCCAGCGCGTTGCAACAGCTGATGCAGCAAGGCATTGGCGTCGAGACCATGGACACGCCTGCCGCTTGCCGAACCTACAACATCTTGGCCGCCGAGGGCCGTCGGGTGGTCTTGGCCCTGCTCAATCCCGGTACCACCGGGAGTGTGTGATCCAAACAGGTTAAAATACGGGATTGTTTCGTTGGTAGTTTGTGGAGACAGAAATGTCAAAACAAGCGCCAAACCTCACAAGGGTTCGGGGACGGGCTGATCGGCCAGCCGCCCACAAACACCATTTTTATATCGTCAGGGCACGCACAGAATATGGCAGTTGTTGTCAACAAACCCATCCCAGAATTCGAGGCTCAGGCCACCGGCGGCAT
>CAZNWS010000342.1:0-1815 GCA_964576495.1 uncultured Hydrogenophaga sp.
GTTTCAACTGGAAAGCCCTTCAATGTCGGATGTGATGATTGCCGTGTCCCATGTGTCCAAATCGGTCAGCGATGCCACGGGCACCTTGTCGATTTTGCGCGATATCGATTTCACTCTGCGCAAAGGGGAGACCGCCGCCATCGTGGGGGCCTCGGGCTCTGGCAAAAGCACGCTCTTGTCCATCATCGCGGGCTTGGATACACCGACCCAAGGCACGGTGAGCATCGACGGCCAAGACCTGTTTGCCCGCTCCGAAGACGAACGTGCCGCGCTGCGGGCGGCCCAGGTGGGTTTTGTGTTCCAGAGTTTTCAGTTGTTGGGCAACCTGACCGCCCTGGAAAACGTGATGCTGCCTTTGGAGTTGGCGGGACGGCGCGACGCCCGCAAGGCCGCCGCTGCCATGCTCGAGCGCGTGGGCTTGGGCGAGCGCTTGGGGCACTACCCCAAACTGTTGTCGGGTGGCGAGCAGCAGCGCGTGGCTTTGGCGCGTGCCTTTGTGGTCAAACCCGCGGTGCTCTTGGCCGATGAACCCACAGGCAGCTTGGACTTTGCTACGGGCGAAAAAGTCATGGCCCTGATGTTTGAGCTCAACCAAGAATTGGGCACGACCTTGGTGATGGTCACGCACGACCGCGCCATCGCCGAGCGTTGCGAGCGCCGAATCACCATCGAAGCGGGGCGTTTGGTCGATTGACACCCCTGCTCGGGGATAATGGGCGGATGTCTTCCCCCAAAGTGTTGTTCGGCTTTCACGCCGTGGGCGTGCGCCTGAAAACCGCGCCGCAATCGATCCTCGAAATCCATTTCGAGCCCACCCGTCGCGACGCGCGCATGCGCCAATTCATCGACCGTGTCAAAGAAGCGGGCGTGCGCTTGATCGAGTCTGACGGTCTGCGCATTTCAAAACTCGCGGGCAGCCATGGTCACCAAGGTGTGGCCGCCCGCGTGCAAACCATCGAACAGGTGCACTCGCTCGACGGGTTGCTGGAAAACCTCGAGGCTTCTGGTACGAACCAACCGCTGATCTTGGTGCTCGACGGCATCACCGACCCGCACAACCTCGGGGCGTGTTTGCGCGTGGCCGATGGCGCGGGTGCACACGCTGTCATCGCCCCCAAAGACCACGCCGCAGGCATCAACGCCACCGTGGCCAAGGTCGCCAGCGGCGCGGCCGAGACCATGCCGTACTTCATGGTCACCAACTTGGCGCGCACCTTGAACGAGCTCAAGGAGCGCAACATCTGGATCATCGGCACCAGCGACGACGCCGACAAAAGCATTTACGAGGTCGATCTCAAAGGGCCGGTGGCCTTGGTCTTGGGTGCCGAAGGCGCGGGCATGCGCCAGCTCACCCGCAAGACCTGCGACGAACTCGTCAGCATCCCCATGCAGGGCGCGGTCGAGAGCTTGAACGTGTCGGTGGCCAGTGGGGTGTGTTTGTATGAGGCCTTGCGCCAGCGCCGCTGATCAACCACAGGGAGAAGAACATGAACATCCAAAAAATCACCGCCATCGCGGTGGGTGTGGCCGCCTTGCTGCTGAGCACGGCCTGCACCCAAGAGCAACAAAACAAAATCAGCCGCAGCATCCAAAACTGGACCGGCACCAACGGCGTGCTCGAGGTGTATGCGGGCGACAAAGTCGCGCGCCGTTTCCTCAAGATCGACAAAATCAGCACCGCTTTGGGCACCGACGATGGCCTGCCGCGCGCTTACCGTTATGGCTACGGTGTGCTCGATGAAAACCTCAACATGCAGGTCGATGCGGGTGAGAAGAAGGTCTATTTCGAGATCAGCGATTACACCAACGCGGTGT
>CAZNWS010000343.1:0-1807 GCA_964576495.1 uncultured Hydrogenophaga sp.
AGGTAGTCGTGTGTGTTGGCGATGAAGAGTTGGTCGATCCAGTCGTCTTCTTTGGTGGCGGTGGCGAGTTTGCCGCGGCCGCCACGCTTTTGGGCACGGTACTCGGAGAGCGGTTGGCTCTTGATGTAGCCGCTGTGGCTGAGCGTGACCACCATATCGGTGGGCGTGATGAGGTCCTCGGTGGACAGGTCTTGTGCACTGTGCTCGATCTCGCTGCGGCGTGCACCGAGTTTGGTTTGGCCGAACTCTTTTTTGACCTCGAGCAGTTCGTCGCCAATGATGGTCGAGACGCGCTGGGGCTTGGACAAGATGTCGAGCAAGTCGTCGATCTCGGCCATGACCTCTTTGTACTCGGCAACGATCTTGTCTTGTTCCAGGCCAGTCAGGCGCTGCAAACGCATTTGCAAAATTTCTTGCGCCTGCGTTTCAGACAAGCGGTACAGGCCGTCGGCTTGCATACCGAATTCGCGTTCCAAGCCCTCTGGGCGGTAATCGTCGGCGTTGATCACGCCGCCATCGGCACGTGAGCGGGTGAGCATCTCGCGCACCAAGGCGCTGTCCCATTGACGGGTCATCAACTCGGCCTTGGCCACGGGCGGCGTGGGCGACTCGCGGATGATGCGGATGAATTCGTCGATGTTGGCCAAGGCGATGGCCAAGCCTTCCAGCACGTGGCCACGCTCACGCGCCTTGCGCAGGTTAAAGACCGTGCGGCGGGTGACGACTTCGCGGCGGTGCTCCAAAAACACCTGGACCAAGTCCTTGAGGTTGCACAACTTGGGCTGGCCGTCAATCAGGGCCACCATGTTCATGCCGAAGGTGTCTTGCAGCTGGGTTTGTTTGTAGAGGTTGTTGAGCACGACCTCGGGCACTTCGCCGCGCTTGAGCTCAATCACCAAGCGCATGCCGGATTTGTCGGACTCGTCTTGGATGTGACTGATGCCCTCGATTTTTTTCTCATGCACCAATTCGGCGATGCGCTCTTGCAGCGTCTTTTTGTTCACCTGGTAGGGCAGTTCATCCACGATGATGGCCTGGCGTTGGCCTTTGTCGATGTCTTCAAAGTGGCACTTGGCGCGCATGACCACGCGGCCACGGCCGGTGCGGTAGCCCTCCTTGACGCCCGTCATGCCGTAGATGATGCCGGCGGTGGGGAAGTCGGGCGCAGGCACGATCTCCATGAGGTCGTCGACGCTGGCATCGGGGTGCTGCAGCATGTGCAAACAGGCATCCACCACCTCGTTGAGGTTATGCGGCGGGATGTTGGTGGCCATGCCCACGGCGATGCCCGAGGAACCGTTGACCAACAAATTGGGGATGCGGCTGGGCAGCACCAAGGGTTCTTTTTCGGAACCGTCGTAATTGGGGCCGAAGTCCACGGTTTCTTTGTCGATGTCGGCCAGCATCTCGTGGGCGATCTTCGACAAACGGATTTCCGTGTATCGCATGGCTGCGGCGTTGTCGCCGTCGACCGAGCCGAAGTTGCCTTGACCATCGACCAGCATGTGGCGCAGCGAGAAGTCTTGCGCCATGCGAACGATGGTGTCGTAGACCGCGCTATCGCCGTGGGGGTGGTACTTACCGATCACATCACCCACGATACGGGCCGACTTTTTATAAGGGCGGTTCCAATCGTTGTTCAGTTCGTGCATGGCGTAAAGCACTCGGCGATGCACGGGCTTCAAACCGTCCCTGGCATCGGGAAGGGCGCGGCCCACGATCACGCTCATGGCGTAATCGAGGTAGCTGCGGCGCATCTCCTCTTCAAGGCTGGTGGGCAACGTTTCTTTGGCGAACTGTGTCATGG
>CAZNWS010000344.1:0-1782 GCA_964576495.1 uncultured Hydrogenophaga sp.
CTCGGCTTTGGTGCCGGCTTTGCGCGTCATGCTCGACGACCACGCCTACGGACTGTCGCGCCGTCGCGTGACCGTGTCGACCTCGGGTGTGGTGCCCATGATCGACCGCTTGGCCCAAGACGTGCCGGTGGCTTTGGCGGTGTCGCTGCATGCGCCCAACGATGGGCTGCGCGATGCCTTGGTGCCCTTGAATAAAAAATACCCCCTGAGCGAGTTGCTTGATGCCTGCTTACGCTATTTGCCGGCCGCGCCGCGCGACTTCATCACGTTTGAATACTGCATGCTTGATGGTGTGAATGACCAGGTTGAACATGCCCAGCAATTGGTGGCCTTGTTACAGCGCCACGGTGGTCGTGGCGTGGCGTGCAAGCTCAACCTGATCCCCTTTAACCCTTTCCCAGATTCCGGCTTGTTGTGCTCGCCCCCAGCGGCGGTGCAACGTTTTGCACAAATTTTGCTGGACGCGGGTCTGGTCACCACGGTGCGCAAGACCCGAGGGGACGATATCGATGCGGCTTGTGGACAACTGGCGGGTGATGTGTTGGACCGCACCAATGCCGCGAAGCGCCTGGCTGCAGCGCGTCAGATCGAGCAACCCATTCGTTGGGTTCGGTCAAAAGGAGCGTCCTGATGTGGCGTTTCCTCATGCTGGCTTTGGGTTCGGTGACGTTGGTGGCCTGTGCGACGGTGTCTGATGCGTCACAACGCGCGCGAGCAGACCTCCGTTTGACTTTGGCACAGGCCTACTACGAACAGGGCCAGCACGCCGTGGCTTTGGAAGAGGTTCAACGCAGTTTGGCGATCGACGACCAGCACGCATCCGCCCACGTCTTGCATGGCTTGGTGCTGATGGCCACGCAACAATCCGATTTGGCCCGTGTCAGTTTTGATCGTGCTTTGGGTTTGAATTCCCAATTGGTTTCGGCTTGGCACAACCGTGCGTGGTGGTTTTGCCAGCAAGGTGAATGGCAAGCCGCTAACGCCGATTTTGACCAAGCCTTAACGCTGGCCAAGGGTTCTGAGCGTTTCCAGGCCTTGATGGCACAAGGTGTGTGTGCGTTGCAGGCCCAATCCTGGGGCCTCGCTGAGCAGCGTTTGAGTCAAGCATTGGCTATCGATCCGAACCACGTCCTGGCGCGATATCACTGGGCCAAAGCTCAACAAGCTCAATGGACTTTGCAAAGCCTCAACGCATTGCCTCAACTCACGGCTCAAAATTTGTTCCTTGCCCTGCAGGGGGCGCATCAGTTGGGTGACAGCCTTGCCGTGATCGAGTGGGCACGGGTGCTGGAACAGCACTTTCCCAAGTCCCGCGAATGGAATGCTTACCAAAGAAAGTTTGTGAATGACCGATCACGTTGAGCCATTGCCAACGGCGCCCGAGACCGAGCCGCAGGCGAACGGGCATGTCCTGCTAACGCAAGCCCGTGAAGCGGCGGGTTTGTCTTTGGACGCTTTATCCTTAGCCCTTAAAGTGCCGGTCAAGCGTTTGGAACAGTTGGAAGCGGGTGACTACGCGGCCATGCCCGACATGACCTTCGCACGGGCCTTGGCCATGAGTGTGTGCCGCCATTTGCAAATCGACGCGACGTTGGTGTTGGAGCACATGCCCTCGGCCCATGTACCCAGTTTGGGCGGCAAAGCTGTCGTGGGTGGGGATGCCATGTACACCACGGGTGAAGGCTTGGTATTGAGCCCGGTCAGATTTTTCAAGCGGCCGCCGTTTCTGATCGCTGTGGCGCTGCTGTTGGCGGCGGCCTTGCTCTACAGCTTGCCCGATTT
>CAZNWS010000345.1:0-1766 GCA_964576495.1 uncultured Hydrogenophaga sp.
GGCGGCATTCAAACCGGTCAGCGAGGTGTAAAAGGACATGGTTCAGGCTCCTGCGAATGGGGTAGGTTTTGGGCTTTGATGGGTGAATCAGCTGTCAATGCGTTGAACATCGCTCAAAGCCACACTGGAGCCGTCTTGCAGCTCCAACATCAATTGGTTGTTCAGGTAAGTGACGCTCTTAACGGTCGAGGGTGTGCTGATGGGGACCTGCGATATTTCGCCAAAAGCATCCACCGTGGCGACCACGCTGTACCGACCCGCAGGCATGCGCTCACCCCTAGCGTTATAGCCATCCCAACGCACGGTCATGTCACCCGCGGCTTGGCGACCCAGTGCTTGGGTGAACACCTTGGTGCCGTTGCTGTCGTAGACGTCCAAGTTGACGCTGTTCGCACCATTGGCCAGAGACAACACGCCCGAGACATTGGCGCCATCGACCAGCTCGGCGGTACCACTGGGAGAAGCGACCTTTTTGCCGATCAGTGCCGCCCCCGTCATCAAACGGTCACCCTGCATGGTCGAGGACATGGACTCCAGAGAATCGGCCATCTTGGTGGTCGCTTCAAGCTGAGAGAACTGTGCCAACTGAGCCACGAAGGCTTCGTTTTTCACCGGGTCCAAAGGGTTTTGGTTTTGCAACTGCGTGGTAAACAAGGTCAAAAAGGCCTGCTGGCTCATTTCATCTTGAATGTGGGCTTTTTTGCTGTTGACCGTAGAGAGTTGTGCACTCACGGCGCTGCTGGTGTTGACGACGGCCATGTGATGTTCCTGAGGGGTTATGAGCGTGTGATGTCAAGCGTGCGCATCATCAATTGGCGCGCGGTGTTGACCACTTCAACGTTGTTTTGATAAGAGCGTGAGGCAGCCATCATTTCGACCATTTCTGAGACCTCGCTCACGTTGGACATGAAGACATAACCGTCTTCATTGGCCAAGGGGTTACCAGGCTCATAGACTTTTCTGGCCGGCGTTTGGTCGTCCTCCATGTGGTCAACCTTGACGCCACCGACGTAGGGCGCGGCCTCGTGCGTCATTTCTTTTTCCAGCAGGGCTTTAAAAACCACCCGTTTGGCACGAAAAGCACCCTCTTCTGTGCCGCTAACGGTCGAGGCGTTGGCCAAGTTCGAGGCCGTGGCGTTGAGGCGTGTCATTTGCGCGTTGAGCGCCGTACCGGCAATGCCGATGATGTTGTCGAGTGCCATGGTGATCAATCCCCTCGCAGTGCTTTGCGAGCACCACTGATGCGGTTTTCAAGAAAATTCAATGTGGCTTGGTAGTCGGCCGCGGCTTTACCGTATTGGGCTTGCTCCACGCTCATCTCAACGGTGTTGCCATCGAACGAGGTGTTGAACGGGGTGCGAAACTTCAGGCCATTGGCGCCGAGGCTCTCGCCGACGGGGTAATGGCCTTGTTGGGTGGCTTTCATCGGCACGTTGCCGTTGTTGATGTCGGACAGGACCGCTTTGAAGTCGAGGTCGCGGGCTTTGAAGTTGGGCGTGTCGGCGTTGGCGATGTTTTTCGCGATCAACTCCAAACGTTGGCTGCGCAAGCCCAACGCTTTTTCGTGTATGCCCAAGGCATTGCTCAACAAGTTCATTTCTCAGCACTCCTTCACAACAAGGGCGCCCGATGGGGCTGCCGGTATCCCGACGCTTTGGACTCAAGTTGCGCCAGTTGCAGCCGATATCGCAATAGTCGTGCCAGTCCTTAGGGGCGAGAGGGGCGAAGCTTGTCCGCCGCGGTATCCAGCACAGCGACCTCGACAT
>CAZNWS010000346.1:0-1766 GCA_964576495.1 uncultured Hydrogenophaga sp.
GTTGTAGGCCTTGCTCTTGGACGCATCCGAGAAGCGGCCCACCCGGTGGTTGGATTTGATGCCCAGTTCGGCCTCCAGCGGTTCCACGAAGGTGCCGAACATGTCCATGAGCATGCCTTCATCGCAGTGCTCTCGCAGGACGGCCAATACCTCCATGTTCACGATGGTCGAAAACACCAAAGGCCGTTTACCTTCCAGCTCGGCGGTGTGTTTGATCTGACGAACCGCTTGGTGGGCCTTGTCGGCCGTGTCCACAAAAGGCATGCGCACATGGCGAAACTGGGTTTCGAACTGGGCCAAGATGGCGTTGCCAAACGTCTCGGCGGTGATGCCCGTGCCGTCAGAAATAAAGAAAACCGTGCGGTTGGGCATGAAAAAGCCTCCAATAGTGGTCGGAGTATCCACTTTACAATATTGGGCTGATTTCACAGCGCTTGTTGGCCCCGATCCCCCAGACCAAGAACACCCATGGGACGGTCGTCAAACAGGCGCTCAACCGGTTGTTTAACTTCAGCGGAGCTTCTCCATGTCTCAACTCTTCAGCCCGACGGCTTTGGTCGTCCCTTTCGAACAGCTCAGGATGAGCGATGTCGAGTCGGTTGGCGGTAAAAACGCCAGCTTGGGCGAGATGATTTCTCAACTGCCCAGCGGCGTCAAAGTGCCCACCGGCTTTGCCACCACCGCCCATGCGTTTCGTCAGTTTTTGCAGCACGACGGCTTGTCTGCGCGCATCAACGCCGAACTCGACGCCTTGGACACCGAGGACGTGCGCGCCTTGGCCGAGGTCGGCGCGCGCATCCGCGCCATGGTCGAAGCCCAACCGTTTCCTGCCGACCTCGAAAAAGCCATTCGCGATGCTTTCGCCACCTTGTGTGCGGGCAACGAAAAAGCCTCGTTCGCTGTGCGTTCCTCGGCCACGGCCGAAGACTTGCCCGATGCGTCCTTTGCCGGTCAGCAAGAAACCTTTCTGAACGTCGTTGGCATCGACGACGTGTTGCACAAAATGAAAGAGGTCTTTGCCTCGCTGTACAACGATCGCGCCATCAGCTATCGCGTGCACAAAGGCTTTGCGCACGCCGATGTGGCCTTGTCCGCTGGGGTGCAACGCATGGTGCGCTCTGACTTGGGTGCGGCCGGTGTGATGTTCACCATCGACACCGAGAGCGGTTTCGAAGACGTGGTCTTCATCACTTCGAGCTATGGCTTGGGCGAGACCGTGGTGCAAGGTGCCGTGAACCCCGACGAGTTTTATGTGCACAAGCCCATGCTCAAGGCGGGCAAGCGCGCGCTGATCCGTCGCAACCTGGGTAGCAAGCTGATCCAGCTGGTGTTCGCAACCCCCGCTGAGAAAGCCGCCACGGGCAAGTTGGTCAACACCATCGACGTGCCCACCGAGCAGCGCAACCGTTACTCGCTGAGCGATGCCGAGGTCGAACAATTGGCCCAATACGCTTTGGTCATCGAGCAGCACTACGGCCGCCCCATGGACATCGAATGGGGCAAAGACGGCACCGACGGCCAGCTTTACATCTTGCAAGCACGACCCGAGACGGTGAAGAGCCAAGCCCAAGGCAAGGCCGAACTGCGTTACAAGCTCAAGGGCACCAGCCAGGTGCTCAGCGAAGGCCGTGCGATTGGTCAAAAAATCGGCACCGGTCCGGTCCGATTGGTCCAGCACATCAGCGAGATGGACAAGGTCCAGCCCGGTGATGTCTTGGTCACCGACATGACCGACCCCAACTGGGAACCCGTGATGAAGCGCGCCA
>CAZNWS010000347.1:0-1765 GCA_964576495.1 uncultured Hydrogenophaga sp.
GCGCTTTTGACCCACATACTTGGTGTGCAAATAGCGCTCCAAGCCTTCGGCGGCCGTCAGGCGCTCCAAGATGGCTTTTTTCTGGTCGGAGTTGAAATTGGGTTTGCTGCGAATGGACTCGAGCTTTTCTTGCCACCAGCGCTTTTCGTTTTGCTCCGAGGTGTACATGTACTCGGCGCCCAAGGTGCCGCAGTAGGTCTCGCGCAAAGCGTTGAGCAACTCGCGCAGCGTCATGCTGCCCTTGCCGAAGAAGGTGTTGCTGGTGTCGAACACGGTTTCTTGGTCGGCATCGGTGAAGCCGTAGAACGCGGGATCGAGATCGGGAATGTTGGCGCGCTCGGTGCGCTTGAGCGGGTCCAGATCGGCCCAACGTTGGCCCACGTTGCGGTAAGCCGCGATCAGCTGCTGCACAGCGGTGCGCTTGCGGCCCATTTCGGGGTTTTCGCTGGCCTTGACGACTTGCGTCACGCCGGATTTGGCGCGCTCGGCAAAAGCGTTGATCACCGGCAAATGCGGGACGTCTTTGGCTTGGGTGCCGTCCACGGCGGGGACGTGTTGCAAGGCGTCGAAGTATTCGCGCCAAGAATCGGGAACGCTGCCGGGGTTGGCTAGGTAGTTCTCGTACATCTCTTCGACGTACGGAGCATTGCCCCCGAACAGGTGGGTGTTGCCTGAATAGGCTTGGAAGACGGTTGTCTCACTCATTGCGCTGACCTTCGTTCCCCTTGAGGGATCTGAGTTGGTTGAAAAAACCTTCCGCGACACGGCTGGACCGATTGGCGGATGCGACAGTGACATTGGAAGGGCGTAACTGACAGGGCAAGATTGTGCCACCAACGCCATGCGTTGTGGAAATAATCTTTGCTAAAAATGATGACGACTGACAGCTGGGTGTCAGCGCTGGACTCAAGAAATCCGGGGAGAGAGTCGTTCGGCGGCCGTGACGGTGCCAGGATCGTCCATTTCGATGGCGATTTGGGTGCACACCGTGCGACACAGCGTGACCGCTTTTTCGCTCTGAACGCGGTAAATCACCTGCGTGCCCTCTTTGCGCTTGGCCAAAACGCCGGCGCGGTAGAGCAAATTCAGGTGCTGAGAGAGATTGGGCTGGGTGGTGTCGATCTCTTGGAGCAGCTGCGTAACCGACTTTTCCTTGTCGCACAGGGCGCTCAAGATGCGCAGACGCATGGGTGTGGCCAGCACGCCGAAGAGTTCGGCAGCCAATTCGAAGACGCGAACTTTCTCGATGGTGGCGTCGGTTTCGATCATTTGGGCCATGTTGCACCACATCCAAAACAATATAAGCAACCATCATACTGAAAAACCAACGGCCCCGAAGGGCCGTGATGCTCGAAAGCCGGTGTTTCAAGGGTTTATCCCAAGAGGTCTTTGATCTGCTGCAGTGCCGTGGGGTCGTCCATGGTGGTCAGGTCACCAGGGTCTCGGCCTTCGGCCACGGCCTGGATGGCGCGGCGCAGCAACTTACCGCTGCGGGTCTTGGGCAAAAGAGACACGAAGATCACGCGCGATGGACGAGCCACCGCGCCGAGTTGGTTGTCCACCAACTTCATCACATCCGCTTCCAAGGCTTTGCGGCCAGCGTCGTCGCCCAAGGCGGAGGTGTCTTTGGCGATGGCAAAGGCCATGGCCACTTGGCCCTTGAGCTGATCGGCCACACCGACCACGGCCACCTCGGCCACGTTGGGGTGGCTGGAAATGCTCTCTTCGATCTCGCGGGTACCCAAGCGGTGACCAGCGACGTTGA
>CAZNWS010000348.1:0-1731 GCA_964576495.1 uncultured Hydrogenophaga sp.
AAGGCCGCCACAGTAGCGTCTAGGCTGTCGGGCACATTGCCCAAGTCAGACACTTCGCAACCCAAGCGCTGCAGCAAGCTGCCCAGCACAAAACGGTTGCTGTTGTAGATGTGACCAGGGGCCATGTCGCGCGGGGCGACAGCACCGGGCATGACCAGCTCATCGCCGGTGGTCAACAGCGCCACGCGGGGACGCTGGGCCACACACAGCTCGGCCACGCCCAAACTGGCGGCCAAGCCCACACCGGCGGGCGTGAGACGATCACCTGCGCGCAAGACCACCGCACCGAGTGCCACGTCCTCGCCGGCGCGGCGCACGTGGGTGCCGGGCAAGGTGGGTTTGAGCCAACGCACTTGGCCATCCACCACCTCGACGTCTTCTTGCATCACCACCGCATCGGCCCCTGCGGGCATGGGTGCACCCGTGAAGATGCGCGCGCAAGTACCAGGCAACAAAGGGCTGGCGGCATGACCGGCCGCGATGCGCTGCGAGACGCTGGCCGACGCACCGACCACGACCTCCGTGGCGCGCACGGCGTAACCGTCCATGGCCGAGTTGTCGTGGGGAGGGACCTGCAATTCAGAGGCCACGTCTTGTGCCAAAACACGGCCATCGGCTTGCAGAAGCGGCACCCACTCGGTTCGACCTAAGGGCGCTGCGGCGTCCAAGACCCGCTGCAAGGCCTCTTCCAGCGTCATCAATGCTGGGAGTCGGGTGTTCATGGCGTGGGGCAATGGGCGCGCACGAACGCCTTGACTTGATCGGTGTCGGCGGGCATGACCGCGACGCGCTTGGGCAAGGCCTCAATGCCGTCGAACTTGGCGGGCCGCTCAGGGTCTCGGCCCAAGGCCTCGCGGATGGTTTCAGCGAACTTGATGGGCAAAGCGGTTTCCAACACCAGAACGGTTTGGCCGGGCACGGCGTGCTCACGCGCGACCTTCAGGCCATCAGCGGTGTGGGTGTCGATGGTCACACCAAAACGCTCAAAGGTCTCGCGGATGGTGGTCAAACGGTTGGCGTGGGTGCTCTTGCCGCTGACAAAACCGTAGCGCGTGCGGGCTTGTGCGAACGCGGGATCGCCCGACAGATCAAAGCGGCCTTGACGCGCCAGTTGTGGGCCAAACAAATCGGCGACGCGGGCCCCGTCGCGCCCCAACAGATCGAACACAAAGCGCTCGAAGTTGCTGGCCTTGGAAATGTCCATCGAAGGGCTGGAGGTCTCGAAGGTGTCGGCGCTGCCGCGCACGCGGTAGACGCCGGTGCGGAAGAACTCATCGAGCACATCGTTTTCGTTGGTGGCCACGATCAGGCGGTCGATGGGCAAACCCATTTGCCGCGCCACGTGACCGGCGCACACGTTGCCGAAGTTGCCCGAGGGCACGCTGAAGCTGACGCGTTGCGATTCGTTTTGCGTGGCCTGGAAATAACCGGCGAAGTAGTACACCACCTGCGCGAGCAAGCGCGCCCAGTTGATGGAGTTGACCGTGCCGATCTTGTATTGCTGCTTGAAGGCGTGGTCGTTGCTGACGTTTTTGACGATGTCTTGGCAGTCGTCGAACACGCCTTCGATGGCGATGTTGTGGATGTTCTCGTCCATCAGGCTGAACATCTGCGCTTGCTGGAACGCGCTCATGCGCCCGTTCGGGCTGGTCATGAAGACGCGTACCCCTTTTTTGCCGCGCATGGCGTATTCGGCCGCGCTGCCCGTGTCACCCGAAGTGGCTCCAAAAA
>CAZNWS010000349.1:0-1726 GCA_964576495.1 uncultured Hydrogenophaga sp.
ATTCGCTTGAGCCCTACCTCGGTGGAAATCATCAACCGTGTGACCGGACAAGCCAGCGAACGCATCGCTCGCTGGGGAGAACGTTTCCATCGCCCACCTGGAGCTGTCCAAACCGGGAGTGGTTTGGGTGCATCCATTGTCCAACGCGTGGCCATGCTGCACGGATTGGATGTTCAGGTACAGGCCCCCGATGAACATCACATCAGCGTGCGACTGACGAAGGCTTGAGGGTGTTGAGCAAAGCTCGAATTTCTTCTTTCCGACCGATATCGGCCACGTGTCGGCTGGGCCTTGGTGGTGCGGCCAACGCGCGTTCCAAATAGACCACGGCTTGATCGGGACGCCCCATTTCTGCCCAGTACTCGCCGTAAAAGAAATTGGGGTCAATCCCCTTGGGATTGATCTGCAAGGCTTTTTCCAACAAAGCTTTGGCTTGATCCTTGTCGCCGAAGCCGATAGGCCAACCTGGCACCTTGTAATACAGCACACCCAAACTGTTGTAGGCCGAGCCCTCCATGGCGTTGGGATTGATGGCCAAAGCTTTTTCATAAATCACCTTGGCGTCTTTGACCATCGACAAAGCACCCAAGCCACCTTTGTCACCCGCCCACGAACTCAGCACAATGCCTTGCCAAATCAGTGGCTCAGCTTGCTTGGGGTATTGCAAGACCAATTGTTGGGCTTGGTTGGCCAGCCGTTGCCAACGGATCAATTTCTCATTCGCAGGAGATTGGTATCGAATCGCCTCCCATTCGTGCTGCACCTCCAACAAACTCTCTTCCATGGTGCTGGCCGCCCAAGCCGCCGAAGCGCTCATCAACCATGCCAAACCCCATGTGATGCATTTTTTTTTCATATTCAGCCTATGGTTTTTTATTTTGAAAATAATCGTCGCAAGACCGCGGCATGCTTTTTGAAAGCCCCATCCATGAACGCCCCCAAAGCAGCGTTCAGACGCACGCCCAGACGTTCGGGCCACCCCAACACCCGTTCGGCATTTTGAGTTCGTAAAAGCTCAACCAAGCTTTGGGCCACCACATCCACATCGTCGCTGTGTGTGCCGGTGAGTCGGTTGAATTCGCCACTCAAAATGTCGTTGAAATCGGTTTTTGTGGCGCGAGGTGCCAAGTACTGAACACCCACCGATGTACCTGTTAGCTCTCGCCGCAAGGCTTCAACAAAACCGTGCAAGGCCGATTTGCTGGCCCCATAAGCGCTGTACCCAGGCACGCCGATGTGACCCAACACCGAACCAATGAACACCAATCGAGAATGTGACAGCGTCAACAAATGGGGCAACAGCGCCGCGGACACTTGCATGGGTGCGGTGGCGTTGACGTCCATCAGATGGCTCACCTCATCGTCGGTCAATTGTTCGGCAGGCTTGAACGAAGCGACGCCAGCAGCCATGACCACGGTGTTCAGGTGTTGGTCGCGCACCGCATCGACCAAACGCTGGCGGTCCTGGGACAAGACGATGTCGGCGCTGATCGCCCCGGCAGGCATCCCTTGGGGCCATCGGCGTCCCACCGGAACCACATGGGCGCCCTGCTCTCGCAAAGCGGCCACCATGGCCTGACCGATACCGCCACTGGCACCCACCAGCAAAATGCGCAGGTGGCTCAATGACATGCCAACTCCTCAGACACCGCCACGCAAGGCATGGGTAAGCCACGGAACACATCGCCGTACAAACGGAAGAACATTTGTGCCGCATGCACGATGG
>CAZNWS010000350.1:0-1725 GCA_964576495.1 uncultured Hydrogenophaga sp.
GGGCAAGACCACCGTCTCGCGCATCTTGGCCAAATCGCTCAACTGTTTGGGTGCCGACGGTCATGGCGACATCACCGCCGAGCCCTGCGGCGTGTGCCAAGCCTGCACCGACATCGACGCGGGGCGCTTTGTGGATTACACCGAGCTCGATGCGGCCTCCAACCGAGGCGTGGACGAGGTGCAGTCCTTGCTTGAGCAGGCGGTTTACAAACCGGTGCAGGGCCGTTTCAAGGTCTTCATGATCGACGAGGTGCACATGCTCACCGGGCATGCGTTCAACGCCATGCTCAAGACCTTGGAAGAGCCCCCCGAATACCTCAAATTCGTCTTGGCCACCACCGACCCACAAAAAGTGCCGGTCACCGTGCTCTCGCGTTGTTTGCAATTCAACCTGCGACCGATGCCGCCCGAGACGGTCTTGCAGCACTTGCAGCAAGTCTTGCAAGCTGAGGGTGTGCCTGCTGAGGTTGGCGCTTTGCGTTTGATCGCTCGAGGCGCGCGTGGTTCCATGCGCGATGCCTTGTCGCTCACCGATCAGGCCATTGCTTTTGGCGGTGGTCACTTGCAAGAGGATGCCGTGAGGCACATGCTCGGCGCGGTCGACCGCAGCCACGTGTTCCGTTTGATCGACGCCCTGGCGCAAGCCGATGGGGCCTCGGTGCTCAACACCATCGATGCCTTGCGCTTGAATGGTCTGAGCGCCGCCGCGACCCTGGAAGACATGGGCACGGTTTTGCAGCGGATGGCGGTGGTCCAAGCGGTGCCCGAACGCGCCCACGACGCCGACCCAAGCGACCCGGACGCCCCACAGGTAGCCGCCTTGGCCCAGGCCATGCCGGCCGATGAAACCCAGTTGCTCTACAGCCTGTGTTTGCATGGTCGTGCGGAGTTGGGTTTGGCGCCAGACGAATACGCCGCACTCACCATGGTGCTTTTGCGTTTGCTGGCGTTCAAACCGACGGAAAAAAAAAGCCTGAAAACGGCGCCAGCACCCACTGAAGCGCCCGTGGCCTCGCCGGAGGCCGCGGCGCCCCTGACCCCATCCCCTGCGGTGGTGGCCATTGCGGTGCGCGAGCAGGGCGAACCCAGCGAACGTGACCGGCCCCAACCCTATGTGCCTGAGGCGAGCCCAGCGCCCACCGCCCCGACCCCTAGCGTGATCACGCCCGAAGGGGATTTTTGGTTCGAGACCGTTTCGGCCTTGCTGGCTGCTGAGGCCATCACCGCCATGACGCGGGAGTTGGCTTTGCAGTCCCAATTGGTGGCCAAAGACGAGACCCAGTGGATCTTGCGTTTGGAGCGCGAATCGCTCAACCAGCCCAACAACCGCGACCGATTGACGGTGGCCCTGAACAACGCAGGTCACGCCGTGAGTGTGGTGGTGGAAGTGGGCCCCGTGGTGGACACGCCGGCGCGGCGTTTGTTGGCGGCCCAAGCCGAGCGACAACGCCAAGCCGAGGACGCCATCATGGCCGACCCGTTTGTGCAGACTTTGATGCGAGACTACGGCGGCAAAATCGTACCGGGCTCATTGCAGCCCATGGATGTTTGATTGTTTATTTGAAGGAAAACCATGTTCAACAAGGGACAACTCGCGGGCCTGATGAAGCAAGCCCAAGCCATGCAAGACAACCTGAAAAAGGCCCAAGATGAGCTCGCCAACGTCGAGGTCACGGGCGAATCGGGCTCGGGCATGGTCAAGGTTTTGATGACCTGCAAACACCA
>CAZNWS010000351.1:0-1722 GCA_964576495.1 uncultured Hydrogenophaga sp.
CGCCGCCCCCGCGCAAGCCTTACGCGCTGCCGTGGCCGAGGCCGACCCCGCTGATAGAATCGTGGTCTTCGGCTCGTTCTTTACCGTGGGCGGTGTGCTGCACGATGGCGTTCCCCGTTTGGCAGCCAAACATGTGGCGACCTGACCCCTTTCATAACCGCACAATGCTGAAAAAATCCTCCCCCAGAACCGGTAACGATAGCCCCAACTTGGATGATGTTCGCCGCCAGTCCCGCCACCGTTTGATCGGGGCTTCGCTGTTGGTGGTGGTGGCGGTGATCGGTTTCCCCATGGTTTTCGACACGCAGCCTCGTCGAATTCCGGTTGATTTGCCGATCCACATCCCGGCTCAACCCACGGTGTCACCGTTGGCTTCATCCAACCGGATATCCACCCCGCCTGAAACCCCAACCGCAGCGCCAGTGACCCCTGCACCGACTGCCGCTGCCCCTGTGGTCAAGCCGGTCAGTCCAGCGGCCCCAGCGGCGAAAGAAAAAGTCGCGTCGGCCAAGACCGAGCCCACGCCCCCGAATCCGCCCGATGCTGCGGGGCTGCGTTTTGTGGTCCAGGTGGGGGCTTATGCCGATGCGGCCAGTGTTCGGCGGGTGCGTCAAAAAATTGAACGCGCTGGCATGAAAACCTACACCCAGGTGGCCAAAACCCCTGAAGGCAACCGAACGCGGGTGCGTTTGGGGCCTTTCAGCAGCCGCGCTGAGGCCGAAAAAGCCGCTAAAAAAGTCACAGCCCTGGGTTTGAAGCCCAGTGTCTTGACGCTCTGAGCCGGACGCTGAAATGGACATGGGTTGGCTCGATGTAACCCTTTGGGTCATCCTGGCATTTTCGGTGGCCTTGGGTGTGTTGCGAGGATTGGTCCGGGAAGTGATTTCTTTGATGGCTTGGATCTTGGCTTTTGTGTGGGCCCAAGTCCATGCCGAAACGGTGGCCGCTTGGTTGCCCGCAGGCATTGCCATTCCCGTGGTTCGCTTGGCCGCAGGATTTGCCTTGATTTTTATCGGTGTGGCCGTCGCGGGTGCGCTGTTGGCTTGGATATTGGGACGGTTTTTGCAGGCCGTGGGTCTGCGTCCCATCGATCGAATTTTGGGCGCAGGCTTTGGTTTGGCTCGCGGTGTGGTTTTGCTTTTGGGCGTGACCTTGGTGGTCGTGGCTTTGGGTGTGCAAGCACACCCGGTGTGGACGCAGTCAGAAACGGCGGTGTTGCTGACCGACGTTTTGACTCAGCTCAAGCCCTTGTTGCCTGGCGCTTTGGCCGAGTACATCCCCTGATTTATTGAGGATCTTCAACCATGTGTGGAATCGTCGGCGTTGTCAGCAACGCACCTGTTAATCAGCTGATTTACGACGCCTTGTTGCTCTTGCAACACCGTGGCCAAGACGCCGCTGGCATCGTCACCGAGCAGAACAACAAGTTTTTCATGCACAAGGCCAAGGGCATGGTGCGCGATGTGTTTCGTACCCGCAACATGCGCGCCTTGCCGGGCAACCTGGGGTTGGGCCAAGTGCGTTACCCCACGGCGGGCAACGCCTTCAGCGAAGAAGAGGCGCAACCGTTTTACGTCAACGCCCCGTTTGGTTTGGTCTTGGTGCACAACGGCAACCTGACCAACGCACACGCGCTCAAGCAAGAAATTTTCAAAACCGACCACCGCCACATCAACACCGACAGCGACTCTGAGGTCCTGCTCAACGTCTTGGCGCACGAGT
>CAZNWS010000352.1:0-1715 GCA_964576495.1 uncultured Hydrogenophaga sp.
TGGCCGTGGGTGACGCAAACGCGGTCGCCCGCGCCACGCAGCACCAGGATCGCCGAGTCCTGCCCTTGACATGGCGTTGGCTCATGAACATCGCTGCACTGACTGGCGCGGTCGAGCAAAGTCCCCCGGCGGTCGTCGTCGAGGGTGAACACGTGGCGTGTGCCCGCTTGAAAGGCCCGCTTGCTCCACACGCCCATGGTGGCGCTGCTGCACACCAACACCTCGGCTTGCGTGGTTTGAATGACCGACACCAGCCCGTCTTCGGGGACGGTGGCATCCATCGGCACCCAAACCCAGCCACCGCGCAAACAAGCCCAACGCAAGACCGCGGCCTCCACCGAAGGCCCACGCTGACCGACGATCCGCGCCCCGGTCGACACCCCACGATCGACGAACAGATTCGCCACCATCGCCGTGGCGCGGTCCAGATCGCGCCAGCTGTAGCGCAAGCCGGTGTCGGTTTCGATCGCGAGGGTGTCCAGATCGGCGGGGAAACCGGCGCGAAAAACCGAGAAAGCGTTGGCGGTGATCATCTGCGTGTCCGTGCGTGGCAAACCCATCAAAAGCGGGGGGCGCGTTTGTCCAAAAACGCCGCGATACCTTCGCGGTGTTCGGGACTGTTGGCGTAGGCATAGGGCTGCGCCCCAAAGTCGGGGCGAACACCCTCTCGCAAAGACCGCAAGGTTTGTTTGTTCAAGCGGGCAGCTTGTGGGCTCAACCCCAACACCGCTTGCACCACCTCGGCGCCACGAGCGTCCAAAGCCGGCGCATCCTCGCAAGCACTCAAAAAGCCGCGCTGCACCAGCGTGGGCGCGTCCAAGACCTGCGCGAGCAACAGCATTTCACGCGCCGTCATGTCGCCCAAGGCCGCACCGACCAAAGCCGCTTCGCGCGGCGCCATGGGAAAACCCAGCTTGGCGATGGGTGCGCCAAAACGGGCCTGCACATGCGCCCAGCGCACATCGCAACAACTCGCGATCTCCACGCCCGCGCCCATGCAATTGCCACGGATGTCGGCCACCACCGGCACGTCCACGTTCAGGATCGCCGACAAGCCCCCCCACACATCGTTTTCGTGAAACTCGCGCAAGGCCGTTTCCTCAAAACGAAAACTGGGGTATTCGCTGATGTCGCCGCCCGAACAAAAATGCGCGCCCTCGCCACGCAAGAGCACCATGCGCAAGGCGCTTTGGGCCTGAATCGTTTCAAACACCTCTCGCAATTGCCGCCACATCGAGCGGCTCATCGCGTTGAACTTGGCCGGGTTGGACAGCACCACCTCGGCCCAATGACCGTGGTCTGTGTAGCGAATCTGCCCGCTCATGCGGCCTCAGCGCGTCGCACCGACCAGCGCCACAGCCCAGCGCCACCCAACACCATCGGCACGCACAACCACTGCCCCATGCTCATGCCCAGCGAGAGCAGGCCGAGGTGCGCATCGGGTTCACGGAAAAATTCCGCAATGAAGCGCAACACGCCGTAGCCCATGGCAAACACCGCACTGACTTGGCCCAGCGGGCGCGGCCGACGAGCAAACCACCACAAGACGGCGAACAGCAGCAAGCCCTCCAGCATGAACTGGTAGAGCTGCGAGGGGTGACGCGGCGCATCGCCCGCATGCGCGAACACCATGCCCCAAGGCAAGGAGGGGTCGGCCACGCGGCCCCACAACTCACCGTTGATGAAGTTGCCCAAACGCCCCGCCGCCAAACCGG
>CAZNWS010000353.1:0-1693 GCA_964576495.1 uncultured Hydrogenophaga sp.
GTTTGATTGTTCTCGTCAACCGGCCACCCAGTTGACGAGAACAATCAAACCGATGACAAACAAAAACGCCATCACAATACCCACCGCCACGATGTGCAGGGGATTGAGCCTACTCACATCGGCTTGGTAATCGGACTGACGGCGAACACCCAAAAACCCCCACAACACGGCGTTGATCGTGGCCAGCCACGAGCCTTTGCGGTGATGCAAGGGTTCGCTCATCACACAGCCCCCAACGTTTTGGGTTCCGACAAAGCCGCCGAGCCTTTGGGCGCAGCGGGCACCCGTCCGCCCACTTCAAAAAAGGTGTAGGACAAGGTGATGGTCGTCACGTCTTTGGGCAGGCGAGGATCGATGACAAAAGCCACTGGCCAAGATTTTTGTTCGCCGGGCTGCAAGGTGTATTGCGTGAAACAAAAACACTCAAGCTTGTTGAAATGCGCCGCCGATTGAGACGGTGCATAGCTGGGAATAGCTTGGGCGGACATGGTGCGCGACTGGATGTTCTTGAACTCGTACATAACGGTGTTCAAGGCACCCGGGTGCACTTGCATGGAGCGACGTTCGGGCTTGAAATCCCAAGGGCCGCGGGTGTTCACATCGAACTCGACCGTGATCAAACGGCTGGTGTCGACTTGGGTGTTCGCAGGTAATTTGGCTTTGGCACCAGGCACGGTTTGCTCGGACAAGGCCAGCACGTTGATGCCGGTGACCTCACAAATGGCGCGATAAATCGGCACCAAGGCGTATCCGAAGGCGAACATGCCGAGCGTGATCACGCCCAGCTTACCGACCATTCGAATGTTTTCGCGACGCAGTGCCATGGTTATCGGCTCGTTTGTAGGCTTAGCCGCCCAACAAAATGACTTTTGCCATGAAACCGGCAAAAAACACCAGCGCCACCGACGCCAAGATCCAGCCTAGGCGTTGGTTGCTCTTTTTGGGGTCGTTGATGCTCATGCTGGTGTTGGCGGCGATGAATTAACCAATGACCTTGGTGGCCGTGGCATCGAGTTTGGGTGGGTTCTCGAACGTGTGGAACGGTGCGGGAGAAGGCACTTCCCACTCCAAACCTTCGGCACCTTCCCAAGGTTTCTGAGGGGCTTTTTCCCCTTGGCCGCGCATGGCGGGCAGAATCACTGCCACAAAGAAGTAGACCTGTGCAATACCGAAAGCAAAAGCACCCACCGACGCAACAGCGTTGAAGTCAGCAAACTGCATGGGGTAGTCGGCGTAGCGACGGGGCATACCGGCCAAACCCAAGAAGTGCATGGGGAAGAAGGTGATGTTGAACGAAATCATCGACCACCAGAAGTGGATCTTGCCGCGGGTTTCGCTGTACATCACACCGGTCCACTTGGGCAGCCAGTAGTACACGCCAGCGAACATGGCGAACAGCGAGCCGGCCACCAGCACGTAGTGGAAGTGAGCCACCACGTAGTAGGTGTCCTGGAAGTTGATGTCAATGGGCGCCATCGACAGCATCAGGCCGGTGAAACCACCCATGGTGAACACAAAGATGAAGCCCACAGCCCACAACATGGGGGTCTCGAAAGTCATTGAGCCCTTCCACATGGTGGCAATCCAGTTGAAGATCTTCACGCCCGTGGGCACGGCAATCAGCATGGTGCTGTACATGAAGAACAGCTGGCCAGTGACCGGCATGCCGGTGGTGAACAGGTGGTGCGCCCAC
>CAZNWS010000354.1:0-1691 GCA_964576495.1 uncultured Hydrogenophaga sp.
GGTCATCGGTGGTGGACGGCGGCGCGAAGACGACCTGCTCGGCCGACTTCAAGTCGCCTACCCCGACGGCGAGTGGCAAGCCGACACCTTCCACGAGCGCTTGGGCAAGATCCCCCTGGCATTTTTTCCGCGCTTGTCGGGTTACACCGGGCGCGGCGTCATCACCACCGCCACCTACCCTGCCCGCGCCTTTGGCATCGGCTCGGCCATGGGCTTGATGAAGGCCGCCAAGCTTTGCCCCGACGCCATCCTATTGCCTGTGGACTTTGAGCGTTACCGCCACTTCTCGCGCACCTTCAAGGCCGTCATCACCGACATCGCCCCCCTCATGGAAGACCGTGGTGTGGACGAGGTCTACATCGATTTCACCGACGTGCCCGGCGGTCAGCGCGAAGGCGGTCGGGTGCTCGCGCGCTTGATCCAAAAAAGCATCTTAGAAGCCACAGGCCTGACATGCTCGATCGGTGTGGCGCCCAACAAGCTCTTGGCCAAAATGGCCAGCGAGTTCAACAAACCCAACGGCATTTCCATCGTCCACGAGACCGATTTACAAAGCCTCATTTGGCCGCTGGCCTGTCGCAAGATCAACGGCATCGGACCGAAGGCCGACGAAAAACTCAAAGCCCACGGCATCGAGACCATCGGCCAACTCGCTGAACGCGAACCCACTTGGCTGGTGCAGCACTTCGGCAAAAGCCACGGCGCATGGCTGCACGAAGCTGCCTGGGGGCGCGACAACCGTCCGGTGGAGACCGAGAGCGAACCGGTGAGCATGAGCCGCGAGACCACCTTCGAGCGTGACCTGCACGCTGTGCGCGATCGCGTGGAGCTCGGCGCAGTGTTCACCCGTTTGTGCCAACAACTCGCGGCCGATTTGCAACGCAAAGGCTACGAAGGTCGCACCATCGGCATCAAGATCCGTTACGACAATTTCCAAGCCGTCACACGCGACCAGAGCACCGAAGCACACACCGCCGATGCCCAACGCATCCGCCAAGTGGCAGGCCTGTGCCTCAAACGCGTGGACCTGAGTCGGCGCATCCGACTGCTTGGCGTGCGGGTGGGGGCCTTGGTCAAAGCAGGGATGGCCCCTGGACGTGTGCTGCCCCCTGAACCGATGGCCGACTCACTGCAAACACCCCTGTTTGACACCGACGATTGATCACCCATGCTCATCTTTCACAACACCCGCCACGCCGAACACAGCGGCCGCCAAGAGATGTTTCGCGGCCGCATGGTCGATTGCCACGAAGTGCCACAGCGGCTGCAACACGTGCTGTCCGAACTCGCTCGGCGACCGGTGGGCACGGTGTTGTCACCGGCGGCCGATCTGCCACTGGACGAGGCTTTGCACCGGGTGCACCACGTGGATTACCTGGATTTTTTGGCCAACGCTTGGAACGACTGGGTGGCGCTTGACCCGGCCAACGCGGCGGTCGACGCCCTACCCTCGGTCTGGCCACTGGCGTCGCGCCATGGCTTTCGCACCGACGTGCCCCCGCTGAACTTCGCCGCGCGGCTGGGGCAATTCGCGTTTGATTCGGGCACGCCCTTGATGGCGGGCAGTTGGTCTGCGGCCCGCGAAGGTGCGGCCTGTGCATTGGCGGCAGCGCAGGCGGTGCTTGGCGGCGAGCGGGCCGCTTTGGCACTGACGCGCCCACCGGGGCACCACGCGGGGCCCAACTTCATGG
>CAZNWS010000355.1:0-1679 GCA_964576495.1 uncultured Hydrogenophaga sp.
TATTGATTTTTGGTGTAATAATGGCATTTAGATCTTTACTTCAAGGAGATATTGAGCGCCAAAACCCATGTCACCGGTGCACAGGCTCATGACGCGGTAAGGCAGTTCGAGTTTTTGCAGAATCGCCTCGGCGTGGCCGGTCATGGCCTCCAAGGCTTCGTAGCTTTTGTCTGGGTGCACGATTTGCACCATCTCGACCTTGTCGAATTGGTGCTGACGGATCATGCCGCGGGTGTCGCGACCAGCGCTGCCGGCCTCGGAGCGGAAACAAGGCGTGTGGGCCGTGAGTTTGATCGGCAGGTCGGCCTCGGCCACGATCTCGTCGCGCACCACGTTGGTCAAGGTGACCTCGCTGGTGGGGATCAGGTAAAGCGCTTGGTTCTCTTCTGCACCTTCTTGACCGCCTTTGTTGGCGGCAAACAGGTCCGCCTCGAACTTGGGCAATTGACCGGTGCCGCGCAGGGTTTCGGCGTTGACGATGTAAGGGGTGTAGCACTCGGTGTAGCCGTGTTCGCGGGTTTGCACGTCGAGCATGAACTGCGCCAAGGCGCGGTGCAGCTGCGCGATCGGGCCGCGCATGAACGTGAAGCGCGAGCCGGACAACTTGATGCCGGTGTCGAAGTCCAAGCCCAAAGGCTCGCCAATGGCCACGTGGTCTTGAACCGGGAAGTCAAAACTGCGGGGAGTGCCCCACGTGCGCAGCACCACATTGCCGTGCTCGTCGCTGCCCACGGGCACGCTCTCGTGCGGCAGGTTGGGCACAGCCAAGAGCAGGTCTTGCAGCTGGGCCTGGATCACGTCAAGCCGGGCCGCCGAAGCGTCCAACTCGGTTTTGATCGCACCCACTTGGGCCATGACCGCGTCGGCCTCGGCGTGCTGGCCTTTGCCTTTGAGCATGCCGATTTGCTTGGACAGCGTATTGCGCTGACTTTGCAGTTCTTCGGTGCGGGTTTGCAGGGTTTTGCGCTCAGCCTCCAGCGCCCGAAAGGCGGCTTCGTCCAAAAAAGGCTGAGGGGTTTTGCGGGTGTTCAGACGGGCGAGCACCGCGTCCAAGTCTTTGCGAAGGAGAAGAATGTCGAGCATGGCGTCAATTGTAGGGTGCTGGCTTCAGCGCAAATGGCCCAAGGGACTGGGGTCTTTGCCGCCTTCGCGCAAGCCCATGGGCAAAGGGAACTTCACGGTCTCCACCAAGCCGTCCATGTTGCGCACCGAGATCGCACCCAGCGCTTTGATGCGCTCGACCACCTCGCGCACCAACACCTCAGGCGCCGAAGCGCCAGCACTCACCCCGACACGGGTTTTACCTTCGAACCACTCGGGACGAAGTTCACCAGCGTTGTCCACCATGTGGCTCTCCGTACCCAGTTTCATGGCCACCTCACGCAAACGGTTGCTGTTGGAACTGGTGGGGCTGCCCACCACGATCACCAAGTCGACTTGGGGACTGAGCAGCTTGATGGCGTCTTGGCGGTTTTGGGTCGCGTAGCAAATGTCTTGTTGCTTGGGCTCACGGATGGACGGGAAGCGCTGTTTGATCGCCTTCAAAATATCGGCCGTGTCGTCCACCGACAAGGTGGTTTGGGTGACCACCGCCAAGCGCTCAGTTTGGCTGGGGGTGATGCACTGCACATCGGCCACGTCTTCCACCAAATGGATGCCGCTGTCGAGCTGACCCATGG
>CAZNWS010000356.1:0-356 GCA_964576495.1 uncultured Hydrogenophaga sp.
CCAAGCCGTGTTGCAGGCGCTGGCCGATCAACAACTGGGCTCCGGTCTGGCCGACCACGAGTTGCCCCACACGGGTTTGCCACTCAGCACCGAACGCGCCTTGGCCAACCCCTTTGTGCGCTGGCCCGAGCACCACTACGGCACCCGCAGCAGTACCCTGCTCGCCCTCAGCGCCAACGAGGGCGCTTGGCAACTGCGCCTGAGCGAGTGGACCCACCCCACCGACCAGCTGCCCTTCACCGCCTCATCCCGCCGGGACCTTGAACTGAATTGGGGTCAGATCCCAAATTCTTGACGCAAAGCGCGGGCGGCGTCTTGGTGGGCGGTCAAGGCCAGGGGAATGGCGCGGCCAAATT
>CAZNWS010000356.1:366-1677 GCA_964576495.1 uncultured Hydrogenophaga sp.
CGTGCACCACTCCGCTGTAGACCTCCAAATCCACCGTCACGCCGGCCATGCGCAAGCGGTCGGCGTAAAGCATGCCCTCGTCGGTCAGCGGATCGCACTCGGCCAAACCCACCCATGCGGGCGCAACGCCTTCCAAGTCACGCACCATGCCAGTTTCGTCCACGCCATCGAGCGGCGCAAAGCGCCAATCGTTGCGGTCGTCGGCACCGCGCAGGTAGTGACCAAAAAAATAATCGATGTGTGCGTCTTCCAGCAAAAAACCTTTGCCGAAGCGGTGGTGGCTGTCGGTGTTGCCGTGGCCAGCGCAGCCCGGGTAGAACAAGAGCTGCAAGGCCAGCGGCCAGCCCGCGTCGCGCGCCGCGATTGCCGTGACCGCGGCCAAGGTGCCGCCGGCACTGTCGCCGCCCACCGCGATGCGCTGTGGGTCCAAGCCCCAGGCTGCAGCGTGTTCGCGCAGGCCCGCCAAGCTGTCCCATGCGTCGAACACAGCGGTGGGGAACTTCCACTCGGGGGCGAGCCGGTAGTCCACCGACACCACGGCGCACTGGGCCAAATGGGCCAAGTGGCGGCACAGGGGTTCGTGGGTGGCGATGCTGCCCACCGTGAAGCCGCCGCCGTGAAAGTAGAGCAAGACCGGCAGGGGCTGCGCCGCGCCCTGCGGCGTTGGCGCGTACAGGCGCACGGGCATCGCATGGCCATCGCGGGCCATGAGCGTGTGGTCTTCCACCCGCGCCAGGGCGTGCGGCGCGATGTCCAACACGCCCGCACCCGCTTCGTAAAACGCCTTGGCTTGGGCCGCGCTCAAAGCGTGCATCGGCGCGTGACCGGCCCGCGCCATGCGCTCAAGCACACCGCGCATGATGGGCAATAGCAGACTTTGGGGGTGACGTGGGTGACTCATGGGGCTTGGTTTTTGTGGGGGTGGCTTTTATAGTGTGCCATGGCCCATATCCAATACATCACCCAAATACAGCTGGACTTTGGTGTGCTCAAGACCTTGGCGGCCGAGTGCGCCAAAGCCCACATCCAGCGCCCGCTGATCGTCAGCGACCCCGGCATTCGGGCTGCAGGCTTGTTACAACAGGCGCTGGACGTGCTGCAAGACCTGCCGGTGGCGGTGTTTGACCAGACGCCCTCCAACCCCACGGAGGCTGCGGTGCGTGCGGCCGTGGCGATGTACCGCGACCAAGGTTGTGATGGCTTGATTGCCGTGGGCGGTGGCTCGGCCATCGATTGCGCCAAAGGTGTGGCCATCGCGGTGCACCACCCGGGACCGCGATGGCCACACCTTTGGCGCAATCGATGGCCGAG
>CAZNWS010000357.1:0-1676 GCA_964576495.1 uncultured Hydrogenophaga sp.
CTAGGCGCCCCAAGTACATCACCCCCACCTGATCGCTCACGTGGCGAACCACCGCCAAGTTGTGGCTGATGAAGAGGTAGGTCAATCCATGCCGACGCTGCAAATCCTTCATGATGTTCAAGACTTGGGCCTGCACACTGACGTCCAGCGCCGAGGTCGGCTCGTCGCACACCAAAAACTCGGGGTTGGAAGCCAAGGCACGTGCGATTGAAATTCGTTGCCGCTGGCCACCCGAGAACTGGTGCGGGTATTTGTTCATGTCCAATGGGCTCAATCCCACCGAACTGAGCAACTCACCCACACGCGCATGGACTGCGTCGTCGTTGCGCAAAATACCGTGCTCGCGCAAGGGCTCAGCCACGATGTCGGCCACGCGCCAGCGCGGATTCAAGCTGGCGTAGGGGTCTTGGAAAATCATCTGAATGCGCCGGCGCAGCAAATGACCCTCAGACTGGGCATAGGTTTGGTGAGCATTCTGCCCATCGAACTTAAATGAACCGCGCGTGGGTTGGTACAGGCCCACCAAGAGCCGCGCCACGGTGCTCTTGCCGCAACCCGACTCGCCCACCAAGGCCAAGGTTTGGCCCCTGGGGATGACAAAGCTGACGCCGTCAACAGCGTGTAAACGCTGCCGAGGCTTGCCTTCCAAGACCCGGTTGAGCCAAGGCGCCGACACATCAAAGCTACAAGCCAAGTCATCGGCGACCACCAATGGTGCTTGAATGGAAGTATGAGTCATGCAGACACCTCGGCTGCCGCGGCGGTGCGGTCATTGAACCAGCAGGCCGATTGGGTGGCTCGGGCGGCCATCAGTTCGGGACGCGCTTGGCGGCATCGATCGACCGCGTGCGGGCAGCGGGGGTTGAAGGCACAACCCGTGGGAATCGCGTTGAGTCGAGGCATTGCCCCCTCGATTTGGTGCAAGGTATCACGGTCCTGCGACATGTCGGGAATGCAGTGCATCAAACCGCTGGTGTAGGGGTGCGAGGGTTGGTTGATGACATCGTGAACCGGGCCGATTTCGGCCACCCTTCCTGCGTACATCACCGCCACCCGGTCACAGGTTTCGGCAATCACACCCATGTCATGGGTGATGAGCATCACGGCAGCGCCCCGCTCTTTGCAAATCCGTTTGAGCAAACTGATGATTTGCGCTTGAATCGACACGTCCAAGGCCGTGGTCGGCTCATCGGCCACCACCAGTTGAGGGTCGGCGGCCAAGGCCAAAGCGATCACCACGCGCTGGCGCATACCACCGCTGAACTGGTGCGGAAAATGATCGATGCGCTCCTCGGCCCCCGATATACCAGTGTCTTTGAGCAACTCGATGGCGCGCTGGCGGGCTTGCGCAGGGGTCAGTGGCAAGTGCGTCGTGATGGTTTCGATGAGTTGTTGACCAATCGAATACAAGGGGTTCAGCGAGGTCAAGGGGTCTTGAAAAATGGCACCGATGTGTCGCCCACGGATGAGCCTCATCTCATCGTGTGGCAAGTTGTCAATGCGACGCCCATTGAGCCGAATCTCGCCACTGGTGATGCGCCCAGGGGGTTCCAACAAGCCGATGATGGACGCGCCGGTCAAGGACTTGCCCGCACCCGATTCGCCCACAATGCCCAACACCTCACCGGGGGCAATATCAAAGCTCACGCAATCGAGCGCACGCAAAGTGCCGCGTC
>CAZNWS010000358.1:0-1649 GCA_964576495.1 uncultured Hydrogenophaga sp.
GTGTTCGTTCGGGATCGAACACCGCCCAAGGCGTCAGTGGTGATCGCCCCCTACCCGGGTCGAATCGTATCGGCTCAACAAGTGCAAGCCATCGTCCACATGGTGTCTTCAAGCGTGCCCTATTTGTCGCCAGACCACGTCACGGTGGTAGACAACATCGGCAAGCTCATGACCGAGAGCGCCTCAGAGCTCAAGCTGGGTCTGACGGCGGCACAAAACCAGCACAAAAACCAGATCGAGGAACTTTACCGCCAACGGATCGAACAGATTCTTTCGCCCTTCGTCGGCGAGGCCAATGTTCGCTCGCAGGTCAACCTGACGCTGGACTTCACTCAGGTCGAAACAACCACAGAAGACTTCGACAACCGAAAAAATGGGCCCAAAACCCGCTCTGAGGTGCTGGCCGAGGACCGCGCTGCAGTCAAGGCCGCCGAGGGCGTGCCGGGCTCCTTGGCCAACGCCGCTCCACCCGACCCATCGACCACAACCACAACCGCTGCCGATGAGAAAAAAGGGCAAACCGACGGCAAAGACACGCTCAGCAGCCGCTCCACACGCAACTATGAGCTTGATCGGTCGGTGCGCCATGTGACAAACGCCATCGGCGGCATCACCAAGGTCAGCGTGGCCGTGGTTGTCAACGAGCGCGGGGTTGCCCCGCCTGCCAAGGACGCTCCGGTAGACCCCAATGCACCCAAGTCGATCCCCTATACCGATCAGGAACTCGAGAAGATGCTGCAGCTTGTGCGCGGCGTGGTCGGCTATGACCAGCAACGTGGCGACACGGTCTCGGTGATCCCCACACGATTTGAAGCGCCGGCGCCAATGCCCAGCATCCCCTGGTACATAGAAGATACGGTTCAAACCGGTTTCAAGAGCAGCCTGGTTGCCGTGAGCTTTATCATCTTCATGCTGATCGTGGTGCGCCCCATTATGCGCAACATCATGATCAACAAAGCCCAAATCGAAGAAGAGAAAGCCAAGGCCGCGCTGCTCGACGGCGAGCTCTCGCCGGAAGATATGCGCATGATCCAGATTGGCGAGGGCGAGAGCCTCGAGGAAATCAAGGCCAAGCTCAAGCCTAAGAAGTCCAGCATCTCGATCGACATGCTAGACACCGCAAACACCTACGACGACAAAGTCGCCCTGATCCGGATGCTGGTGGCCGAGGACTCGGGTCGGGTGGCCAATGTGCTCAAGGGCATGATCAAGGTGGCTTGAGCCAGCTCAGGAAAGAACAATCATGGCTGACAAAAAAGACGCAAAAGACGGCAAGGGCAAGGATGCCAAGGGCAAAGACGCCAAGGGCAAGGACGCCAAAGACAACAAGGCAGACAAAGGGGCTGAGGCACCCAAGCTGCCAACAGAATCTGAAATCGTCATCACCGAGGAGCTCCAAGCGGAGCTCGACGCCCTGTCAGGCGCGCAGCGCGCAGCGGTCTTGATGCTGCTCCTGGGCGAACAGCAGGCCTCAGAAATTATTCGCTTTCTTAATCCGCGTGAAGTCCAGGCCTTAGGCGCGGCCATGGTCTCGGTAGCAGACCTGTCCCAAGAGGCAGTCAACATCGTGCTTGATGACTTTGTCAGCACCCTGAAGAAGCAGACCAGCTTGGGCTTGGGCACTGGCGACTATGTGGAGAAAGTTCTCA
>CAZNWS010000359.1:0-1216 GCA_964576495.1 uncultured Hydrogenophaga sp.
CTCTCTTTGCTTCAGGAAGATTTCAATTCACCCAGCGCTTGATAAGCGCCGAGCAGTTGCCGGGCGGCGGTCGACGCGGCCACCTGACCTGCCGCGACCTGCTGACTGAGTTGGGGTAACAGCGCTTGCACCTGCGGCTGGGATCGAAATGTGTGCTTCAGCCCGGCATCGATGCGCTCCCACATCCAAGACAGGGCTTGTTGTTGGCGGCGGATGCCGAATCGGCCATTCTTGAATTGAAGGGCTTTGAAATCGCTGACCGTCGCCCAAAAATGATCCACGCCTTGGTTGAGCAAGGCACTGATTTGCACGACTTGGGGGTGCCAAACGCTGTCGTCGCCGTGTTGGTGGCCCGAGGTGGCGTGCATACCCAGCAATTGCAAGGCACTGGTGATTTGCAGCTGTGCGCGGGTCGCAGCGTTGGCATCGATATCGGCTTTGTTGATGACCACCAGGTCGGCGATTTCCATCACGCCCTTCTTGATGGCCTGCAGGTCGTCACCTGCATTGGGCAGCTGTAACAAGACGAACATGTCGCACATATTGGCCACCGCCGTTTCGCTCTGGCCCACACCCACGGTCTCGACGATCACGACATCGTAGCCCGCGGCTTCGCAGACCAACATCGATTCACGGGTTTTCTCGGCCACGCCTCCGAGCGTGCCGCTGCTGGGGCTGGGGCGGATGTAGGCCTGCGGATGCACGCTCAGGTGTTCCATGCGTGTCTTGTCACCCAAGATGGAACCGCCCGAGACCGTGCTGGAGGGATCGACCGCCAGCACCGCCACGCGGTGGCCCTGAGCGATGAGGAACAAGCCCAGCGCTTCGATGAAGGTGGACTTGCCCACACCCGGCACACCGCTGATGCCCAAGCGAAACGAGTTGCCCGTGTGCGGCAACAAGGCTGTTAGCAATTCGTCGGCCAAAGCTCGATGATCGGTGCGGGTGGATTCGAGCAAGGTGATGGCTTTGGCCATGGCGCGACGCTGCACTGGCGCGGTGCCGTGCAGCAAACCCTCGAGCGCGAACGCTGGCGTCATGGCGAAAGGCCTGTGGCCGTTGCGGCGATCAGGCCACGGCCTTTCGGATTTGCTCCAACACGTCTTTGGCGCTGGCGGGAATCGGTGTGCCTGGGCCATAGATGCCTTTGAGGCCAGCGTCGTACAGCATTTCGTAGTCTTGGCGCGGAATCACACCGCCCACAAACACGATGATG
>CAZNWS010000359.1:1226-1642 GCA_964576495.1 uncultured Hydrogenophaga sp.
GGCGCCTTGCTTTTTCAGCTCGGCAATGATGGCGGGCACCAGGGTTTTGTGACCGGCGGCCAGGGTGGACACGCCCACGGCGTGCACATCGTTTTCAATCGCCTGGCGGGCGCACTCTTCGGGGGTCTGGAACAGCGGGCCCATGTCCACGTCAAAGCCCAAGTCGGCGTAGGCCGTAGCCACCACCTTGGCCCCACGGTCGTGGCCGTCTTGGCCGAGCTTGGCGATCATCACGCGGGGGCGACGGCCGTGCTGGTCGGCAAAGGCGGCGATTTCTTTTTGGAGTTGCTCCCAGCCTTCGGCTGAGTCGTAAGCAGCAGCGTACACACCGGTCACCTTTTGTGTATCGGCGCGGTGGCGCCCAAAAACTTTTTCGAGGGCATCAGACACTTCACCCACCGTGGCGCGCAAGCGAA
>CAZNWS010000360.1:0-1627 GCA_964576495.1 uncultured Hydrogenophaga sp.
ATGTCTTGGTTGAGCTGAGGCACAAAGCGGCTGGGCGTCACTTTGGGTGGCGTGGTGCTCAGCGGGCCGCCCTCGGCGATCCACGCTTTGAAGCCACCGTTCAAGATGGACAACTCTTGCACACCCAAGACCTTGAGCGTCCAGTAGACCCGGGCGGTGGCACCAAAGTCCGTCGCGTCCAAGCCCGTCGAAAGCACCACCACGTGCGACTGTGGCGTGATGCCGAGGCTTTGCACCAGGCTGGTGAGCTTAGGCAAAGCGGGCAATTCGCCGGGGTTGCTCGTAGGGCCACGCCACACGTCGTAGGGCGCGTTGACCGACCCGGGCACGTGGTTGGAGCGGTAGTACTGCGCCTCGCGGATGTCCACCACCCGCACTTGCGGGTTGGCCAAGAGGTCTTCGAGGGTGCTGGGGTTGACCAAGGGGGTGGCGGCCAAACTCGACAGGGTGACCACCCAGGCAGCGACGAACAGGATCCAAGATTTCATGGGGCCATTCCAGTGATTGAACAATGGACGGGATTCTGTGGCGTCGCTCCTGATAAGGGAACAACATTGTTCTTAGAAGCTTATGCTGCTGTGGAATATAGAATCGTTCTGCTTAGGAAAGGCACACGATGTTGGCATGGTTGGACCGGATTCCCTTGGGTATTTTGATCGCGCTGGCGGCTTGGATGGCGGTGGCTCCCTTCGTCCCCGAGCCCCATTTGGTTGAGAAGCTGCGCATGCTGTCCGAAGGTACGCTCAGCCGGCCCATCGACATTTTTGACCTGCTGTACCACCTAGCGCCCCTGGTGCTCTTGGGTATCCGCTTGGAGCGCCTGCGCCGCGCCCGTCGGTTGGCGGCTGAACCGAAAGACCAAACATGAAGTCCTTGGACCGCCGCCAAACCTTGGCTTGGCTGACCGCCTCGGCCGTTGGCCTGCCCAGCATCGCTTCGGCCCAACCGGCTTCGGCCGCAGCCGAAGAAGCCAAAGCGCCGCCCCTGCCCGCCCTCGGGTCTTTGCTGTCGGTGCCCCGCATTGAGCGGCTCGACGGCACGGTCTACGAGCCCGCCTCCAGCGAAGGGCAGGTGTTGTTGGTTTATTGGTGGTCCAGCACCTGTCCGTTTTGTGCTTTGCAAAGCCCGAGCATGGAAGCCCTGTGGCGCCAGCAACGAAGCAAAGGCTGGCAAATGCTGGCTTTGTCCATTGATCGCCAACCCGCCGCCGCACAAGCCTATCTAAAAGCGAGGGGTTACACCTTCCCCAGCGCCTGGGCCTCGCCCGATTGGCGCAAACAGTTCCCCAAGCCCAGAGGCTTACCGATCACCTTGTTGCGGGGGCGCGATGGCCGACTTCTCCAAGCCGAAAAAGGCCAGATGTTCGACGAAGACGTGATGGCCTTGGCGCGGCACGGTTGAGGGCTCAGCCGCTGACTTTGCCGATCGCACAGCTGACCATGGACTTGGCTTGCGCCAATCCCGATTGCAGGCCAGCCACCGAGCCTTGCTCGGGGTAGCCCATGCTGCGCAACTTTTCGGCAATGGTGGGGCGGTCGGCTTCATCGGCGTTGAGCGTGATGCGCTGCTGATCGCGGTCGATCTGCACCTCGCTCACTCCCGGGATGGTGCTCAGGCCTTTGCGGAT
>CAZNWS010000361.1:0-1617 GCA_964576495.1 uncultured Hydrogenophaga sp.
GGTGAGCTGCTGTACCGTGGCTACCCCATCGAGCAACTCGCCAACAAAGTGGACTTCCTGGACACCTGCTACCTGCTGCTCAAGGGCGAGTTGCCCGACGCCGCTCAAAGCGCCGAATTCCACTCCACGGTGAACCACCACACCATGGTCAACGAGCAGATGCAGTTCTTCCTGCGTGGTTTCCGCCGCGATGCTCACCCCATGGCTGTGCTGACCGGTCTGGTAGGCGCCCTGTCGGCCTTCTACCACGACAGCACCGACATCAACAACCCAGAGCACCGCGAGATTGCGGCCATCCGCCTGATCGCCAAGATGCCCACGCTGGTGGCCATGGCCTACAAATACGGCATGGGCCAGCCTTACCAGTACCCCCGCAACGATCTGTCCTACGCGGGCAACTTCCTGCGCATGATGTTCGGCACGCCTTGCGAAGACTACGTGGTCAACCCCGTGCTCGAGCGCGCCATGGACCGCATCTTCACGCTGCACGCCGACCACGAGCAAAACGCCTCCACCTCCACCGTGCGTTTGTGCGGTTCGTCCGGCACCAACCCGTTTGCGGCCATCGCCGCCGGCGTGGCTTGCTTGTGGGGCCCCGCACACGGTGGCGCCCACGAAGCTTGCTTGAACATGCTCGAAGAAATCCAAGCCAGCGGTGGCGTGGCCAAGGTCGGCGAGTTCATGGAAAAGGTCAAGGACAAGAACAGCGGCGTCAAGCTCATGGGCTTTGGTCACCGCGTCTACAAAAACTACGACCCCCGCGCCAAGCTCATGCAAGAAACCTGCGACGAGGTCCTCCAGGAACTCGGCCTCGAGAACGACCCGCTGTTCAAACTGGCCAAAGCCTTGGAGAAAATCGCATTGGAAGACGACTACTTCGTCAGCCGCAAGCTCTACCCCAACGTGGACTTCTACTCCGGCATCGTCCAGCGCGCCATCGGCATCCCTGTGAACCTGTTCACCGGCATCTTCGCTTTGGCTCGTACCGTGGGCTGGATCGCCCAGTTGAACGAGATGATCAGCGACCCCGAGTACAAAATCGGCCGCCCCCGTCAGCTCTTCACCGGCTCTCCACGCCGCGACGTTAAGCGTTGATTCGCGCCACGTCCGCAAAAGCCCGCTTCGTGCGGGCTTTTTTGTGCCCGAACGCATAAAATAGTGGGCTGCATTCAAGGAAAGCACATGCCACGCACGCTCTACGACAAGATCTGGGACGAACACGTCGTCCACACCGAAGAAGACGGCACCGCCGTGCTCTACATCGATCGCCACCTGGTGCACGAAGTCACCAGCCCACAGGCGTTTGAGGGCATTCGCCAAGCTGGGCGCAAGGTCTGGCGCGTGAGCTCCATCGTGGCCACCGCCGACCACAACACGCCCACCACCGGCTGGGAATTGGGCTACGACGGCATCACCGACCCGATCAGCAAAGAGCAGATCACCACGCTCAACGACAACATCGCCGAATTCGGTGCGGCGGCGTTCTTCCCCTTCATGTCCAAGCGCCAAGGCATCGTGCACGTCATGGGACCAGAAAACGGCGCCACCCTGCCCGGCATGACCGTGGTGTGCGGTGACTCGCACACTTCCACCCATGGCGCGTTTGGCGCACTGGCC
>CAZNWS010000362.1:0-1615 GCA_964576495.1 uncultured Hydrogenophaga sp.
CCCGCCAAGGCGTAGCAGGTGTTTTCCCACAGGGGTTCGGGCGCGGTTTTACCGGCCAGCTCTTCCACGATGGCGCGCGCCACGACCTTGGCTTGGGTATTGGCCGAGAAGCCGCTCTTGGGCATGGCGTCGGCGATGCTGGCGTCACCAATGACATAGACGTTGGGCACCAAGGTCGAGGCAAAGGTGCGACGTTCAACGGGGCAAAAACCGCTGCTGTCGGCCAGGCCCAATGTCATGGCCACTTGGCCCGCCTTCATGGGCGGAATGACGTTGATGACGTCGGCCTTGATGGTCTCGCCTTCGGTTTCGATGCGCATGTTCTTGGCATCGATCTTGAGCGTGCGGCCACCGTCTTTGCCGCGCACCCAGCTCAGCATGCTGGGCTTGCTGTGCTGAATCAACTCGACCTCGGCCGACATTTTTTTGACGTAGTCGTCGGGGAGGTTGAAGTTGTACAAGCGGTTCCAGCCGAGCATCATGGTCTCGTCGGTCACGAAGCTGTCTTTGGGGTCGACGATGATGACCTTGGCCGTGGGGTTGTGCTTGGCGAACCACTCGGTCATGAGCGCGGCGCGCTCATACGGGCCGGGCGGGCAGCGGTAGGGGTTGGGCGGCGCGGCCAACACAAAGGTGCCGCCTTGGCGCATGCCTTGGAGCTGCTTGGCCAAGAGCGCGGTTTGCTGACCCGGGATCCAACCCGAAGGCACGGATTGGTTGGCCACGGCTTCGCTGTAACCGGCGTAGGCGTTGAACGTGAGCTGAATGCCGGGCGAGACGATCAGGCGGTCGTAGCCGATTTTCTTTTTGCCCAGGGTGCTGATCACCCGGGCTTGGGGGTCTAGGCCGGTGACGGTGTCGAACACAAACTCAATGCCGTAGCGGCTCTTGAGGGTGTCGTAGTTCACATTCAGATCGTCCATCTTGACGTGCTGGTTGAGCACTTCGGACGAACCGTAGGGGCGCACATAGACCGGGTTCTTTTCGATCACGGTCACGCGCAGTTGTGGGTTGAACAGCTTGAGGTATTTGGCAGCCGTTGCACCACCGACGCCACCGCCGACGATGACGATGTGCGCGGCGTTGTTGGCAAAGGCCAAGCTCGGTGCTGCGGCCACGGACAAGAGGCCCAAGGCCTGGGTGAGCCAGTCGCGGCGAGAAGTGTCGTGCGTGGGGTTCATCGTTGGGCTCCTGCGGCGTTGCCAAGTGCGGTTTGTGCGGCAAAGAACTCGCCCATGCCCTTGAGGTCTTCATCGCTGAAGCCTTTGGCCACGTGGCCCATCAAGGTGGCGGGGCGGCGGCCTTCGCGGAAGTCGGTCATGGTTTTGACGAATTGGCCCGCGGGCATCCCTGCCAAGGGGGCGAACGATTCGTCGCCGAGTTGGCCGTTGGTGCCGTGGCAGGCAGCACAGCTGTGCGCCATGGTGCTGGCGAGCACTGGCGCTGAAGGCGCAGGCGCGGCAGACACCGCACCAGCGGCCGCCGTTTGTGCCAAGGCACGAGCGGTCAAGGACGCCACTGCGGTGGCGCTGATGGCCAAGAGCAGCGACCACAGCACCACGCTTCGGCGTGTGCCTCGGGGCCACGTGCGGGCTTTGGAATTGTTTGCATTCAT
>CAZNWS010000363.1:0-1612 GCA_964576495.1 uncultured Hydrogenophaga sp.
GTTTGGGGAAGGTTTTGCGCCACTCGGGTGAGGCCCAGGCGCTGGGGAAGGTGTAACCCTTGGCCTTCAAATAGGCCTGTGCGGCAGCGGGTTGGCGGTCGATGGACAGGGCCAACATCTGCCAGCCTTGCTCGCGTTGCTGACGCCACAAGGCTTCCATGCTCGGGCTTTGCAGCGCGCAAAACGGGCAAGTGCTCGACCACCAATACACCAACAAGATCCGACCTTCGGTTTGCGCGGCTTCAAACACCGTGCCGTCCAATCGCTCGATGCGGGGCACCACCAAGCGCGTACCAAGCGCCGGCAATGGCGGGGCTTTGGCCTCTTCAGCAGCGGCCGACGCGGGTTGGGCCGCGGCGAAGCTGGGCAGGGACGAGGCGGCCAACCAAGCCAAGGCTTGACAACGGTCGAGGTGGCTCATGCTTGGTCCTGGGTTTCGGCTTCGACAGGGCGGGCGCGGCGCATGCGCTCCAAGCGAATGGCCAATAAGACCATGGGGGCCAGGTGGTAGAGCAGGTCAAAAATATCGATCGGGCGGCTGAGCGTGCCGTCGAACAGCATGCGCAGCTTTTCGACCAAATGGGGCTCGGGCACGATGGGCGCCACGGCCATCCACGCCGCCAGCGCGATGAAAATGCCCAAGGGAATCCGGTCCAACCAAGCCCACATCGTTTGTTTCTCCTAAGTCAAACCATTCTATATTCCACCGAGCTATAAGCTTCTGAAAAGAATGTCGTTCCCTTATCAGGGTCGCCCACACAAAATTCGGTCCATTCTTCAATCACCGGAATGGTCCCATGAAATCTTGGATTCTGTTTGTTGCCACTGGTTTTTTTAGCCTGTCGGGCTTCGCCGCCGCCCCCTTGGTCAACCCCAGCACGCTGGAAGACCTGCTTGCCAATCCTCAGGTGCGCGTGGTCGACATCCGTGAGTCTCAGTACTACCGCTCCAACCACGTACCCGGATCGGTCAACGCGCCCTACGACGTGTGGCGCGGCCCCGCCAGCAACCCCGGTGAATTGCCCCCCTTGCCCAAGCTGACCAGCTTGGTGCAAAGCTTGGGCATCACGCCGCAGTCGCACGTGGTGGTGCTCTCCACTGGCTTGGACGAGACCGACTTCGGTGCCACCGCTCGCGTGTACTGGACGCTCAAGGTCTTGGGCGTGCAAGAGCTGTCCATCTTGAACGGCGGCTTCAAAGCGTGGATCGCCGAAGGTGGCCCGCTGAGCACCACCCCGCCCAAAGTCGCCCCCAGCCGCTTCGCGCCCCAACTCAACGCCAGCATGATCGCCACCCGCGAAGAGTTGGTCGAACGCGTGCAAAGTGGCCAATCGGTTTTGCTCGACGCCCGTCCATCGGCCTTCTTCAAAGGCGAAACGCGCCACGCCAGCGCCAAGCTGCCCGGCACGCTCAAAGGCGCGGTCAACCTGGAACACAACAGCTGGTTCCAGCCCAAGACCGGCATCTTCGTGTCGTCGGCCCAAGCGCAAAGCATCGCTGCCAGCAGCCCCATCAACCCCGCCAAAGCCACGGTTTCGTTTTGTAACACCGGCCACTGGGCCGCCACCAACTGGTTTGCTTTGAGCGAAGTCTTGGGCCAGAAAAACGTCAA
>CAZNWS010000364.1:0-1611 GCA_964576495.1 uncultured Hydrogenophaga sp.
CCAAGGCCTGTAGGCGAGCGGCGTGCGCACGGGCTTGGCGCGGCTGGATGGAGGACATGTCCACCACCAAACTGCCCGGCCGCAGCGCGGCCAAGGTCGCGGGGTCGAGCAGCACGTCACCGACCACATCCCCGTTCTCCAGCATCACGATCACCAAGTCGGCCTGGGCCACGGCTTGGGCCACGTGGTCGTGCACCTGTGCGCCCAAGGGGGCCAAGCGATCGGCTTTGGTTCGGGTGCGGTTCCACGCGTGCACGTGGTGACCGGCGGCCAAAAGGCGCTGTGCCATGGGCCAGCCCATCATGCCGATGCCCAACACGGCGATGTTCATGGGTTCTGTAGAGTTAGGGTTGTTCATGGGGTGTCTTGGTTTAGAGTGTGCGAATCATCATAGCGAAGGCCTTCGCCGACCGTTCACATGCCCGCCCAACACCCCACACCCGCTTGGACCACCGCGCCCACCGACCCCGCCGAGCTCGACCGCGCTTACAACAACCGTGCCTTGGTGCCGGCGTTTGCCGAGCACTTCGCCCGCTGGCAAAGCGAATCGGTGCGGGCTCGCCAACAGTGGCGGGTTTTTGGGGATGTGGCCTATGGTCGCGGGCTGAACGAGACCTTGGACCTGTTCGTTCCCCATCATCCTGTCAAAGACGCGCCAGTGATGGTCTTCATTCACGGCGGTTATTGGCGCAGCTTGGACAAGGCCGACCACAGTTTTGTCGCGCCACCCTTTGTGGCGCAAGGTGCGTGCGTGGTGGTGATCAACTATGCGCTGTGCCCAGCGGTCACGGTGCCCGACATCGCGCTGCAAACCGCTCGAGCATTGGCTTGGGTGGCGCGCCACATCCAGAATTTTGGGGGTGACCCCAATCGCATCAGTGTGGTGGGGCATTCTGCGGGCGGGCATTTGGCGGCCATGATGCTGGCCTGCGATTGGTCGATGCTCGGTGCCGACCTGCCACCGCGTTTGGTGCGCCAAGCGGTGTCGATTTCGGGTTTGTTCGATTTAGCCCCTTTGCAAAACACACCGTTTTTGCAAAGCAGTTTGCAGCTCACCGACACCCACGTGCGCCAAGCCAGCCCAGCCCATTGGCCTGCGCCCAAGGTGGTCGATGGCCGTGGCCAATTGGTGGCCGTGGTGGGGGGCGACGAAAGCCCGGAGTTCTTGCGCCAAAACGCGTTGATCCAGCACGCTTGGGGGGCTGAGGTCGTGCCGGTGTGCGAAAGCCTACCGGGTCTGAACCATTTCAGCGTGCTGGAGGCGATGACCCAAACGGGTCATCGCTTGCACGGTTGGGTGTCGAGCGTGCTGCGCGTATGACTCACATCAGCAGGTGTTCGCCGGCGTTGTCGCCGCCCAGGATCACGTAGTTGACCTTGCGAATGTCCATGAGCTTGGTGCCGCCGGCGTAGCTGATCGAGCTTTGCACGTCTTGCTCCATCTCGATGAGCGTGTTGGCCAGCTTGCCTTTGATCGGCTCCAAGATGCGCTTGCCTTCCACGTGCTTGTACTCGCCCTTGTTGAAGTCGCTGGCAGAGCCGTAATACTCCTTGAACATCGCGCCATCCACCTCGACGGTTTTGCCGGGCGACTCTTTGTGGCCAGCGAAA
>CAZNWS010000365.1:0-1571 GCA_964576495.1 uncultured Hydrogenophaga sp.
GACCACGGTGCGACGGGCATGATCGCCCAAGGCCGCCTTGATGGCATTGGTTTCGTTCACGTCGCCCAGCGGCGTGGAGGTGCCGTGGGCATTGAGGTAGTCCACTTGATCGGTATTGACGCCCGCATTTTTGAGAGCATTGACCATGGCGCGGCGTGGGCCGTCCATGTTGGGCGCGGTCATATGACCTGCGTCCGCACTCATGCCGTAACCCGAGAGTTCGGCGTAAATTTTGGCGCCACGCGCTTTGGCGTGTTCATACTCTTCCAAGACCAGCACACCTGCACCCTCGCCGAGGACAAAACCGTCACGGTCTTTGTCCCAAGGACGCGAAGCGGTGGCGGGGTCGTCGTTGCGGGTCGACAAGGCGCGCATCGCGGCGAAGCCGCCCACACCCAAGGGCGAGACGGTGGCTTCGGATCCGCCTGCGACGATCACGTCAGCGTCGCCGTATTCGATCTTGCGAGCAGCCTCGCCGATGCAATGCAAGCCGGTGGTGCAGGCCGTGACCACGGCCAAGTTGGGCCCTTTGAAACCAAAACGCATCGACACATGACCGGAGATCATGTTGATGATGGATGCGGGCACAAAAAAGGGGGAAATGCGGCGAGGACCACGCGCCGTCAATTCGGCGTGTGTGTTTTCGATCAGCGGCAAGCCGCCAATGCCAGAACCGATGATGACGCCAAAACGGGTAGCTTGTTCCTCACCCAATGCGTCGCCCGTGGGCAAACCGGAATCAGCCACAGCCTGATGGGCCGCAGCGATACCGTAATGAATGAAGGTGTCCATCGTGCGCGCTTCTTTGGCGCCGATGTAAGACTCCAAATCAAAACCTTTGACTTCCCCTGCAATCTTGCAAGAAAAAGCCTCGGCATCGAATTTGGTGATCAGACCGATGCCAGATTGGCCGGCCAAGAGTTGGTTCCAAGCCGCATCGACCGTGTTACCCACAGGACTGATGCAACCCAGACCGGTCACGACAACGCGACGACGGGTCATTGGTGTACTCCCACGCGATGAGTAGCGTGATGCTGGCCACCCCGGGCTACCCAAAGGCAACCGAGGTGGACCTGGGGGCCATTAGGCTTTTTGGTGGGCCATCGCGTAGTCGATGGCGTTTTGAACGGTGGTGATCTTCTCGGCCTCTTCGTCCGGAATTTCGATACCGAATTCATCTTCCAAGGCCATGACCAGTTCCACCGTGTCCAGGGAGTCAGCGCCCAAGTCGGCCACAAAGGCTTTTTCTTTGGTGACTTGGCTCTCTTCCACGCCGAGTTGTTCGGCAATGATTTTCTTCACACGTGCTTCGATATCGCTCATAGATCCCTCTGAGGGTGGTTGAAATTACAAACCGTTATTTTACATTAGGCCATGAACATGCCGCCGTTGACGTGCAGTTCTTGTCCGGTGATGTAACCCGCCAGCGGACTGGCCAAAAACGCCACGGCATGGGCGATGTCAGCGGGTTTGCCCAAATGGCCTAGGGGGATTTGCCCCAACAAAGCCTTTTGCTGCTCTTCGGCCAACGACGCGGTCATGTCGGTTTCAATGAAACCGGGGGCCACGCA
>CAZNWS010000366.1:0-1570 GCA_964576495.1 uncultured Hydrogenophaga sp.
CGTGAGCTTGATCGCCATCGGCAACGGCACAGCCAGCCGCGAAACCGACAAACACGCTGGCGAGCTGATCAAACAGCTGTCCAAGCTGCACCCCGAGCACAGCATCACCAAGGTGGTGGTGAGCGAGGCGGGCGCTTCGGTGTACAGCGCCAGCGAATACGCCAGCCAAGAGATGCCCGATGTGGACGTGAGCCTGCGCGGCGCGGCCAGCATCGCGCGGCGTTTGCAAGACCCCTTGGCCGAGCTCGTCAAGATCGACCCCAAGAGCATCGGCGTGGGCCAGTACCAGCACGATGTGAACCAAAGCGAATTGGCGCGCACTTTGGTGTCGGTCGTGGAAGATTGTGTGAACTCGGTCGGTGTGGACCTCAACACCGCCAGCGTGCCGCTGCTCTCGCGGGTCTCGGGTTTGTCGGCCACGGTGGCCAAGTCGGTGGTGCGCTGGCGCGAAGCCAACGGCGCGTTCAAGAGCCGCCAAGACCTGCTCAAGGTCACCGGCCTGGGCGCCAAAACCTTCGAGCAAAGCGCGGGCTTTTTGCGCATCCGCGGCGGCGAGAACCCGCTGGACATGACCGGCGTGCACCCCGAAACCTACCCGGTGGTTGAGCAGATCATCGTGAGCACGGCCAAGCCCATCCAAGAGATCATGGGCCGCCCCGAGTTGTTCAAAACCCTCAAGCCCGAACAGTTCGCCAACGAGCGTTTTGGTCCGATCACCATCCGCGACATCTTTTTGGAACTGGAAAAACCCGGCCGCGACCCGCGCCCGGACTTCGCGGTGGCGCGCTTCAACGAGGGCGTGGAAGACGTCAAAGACCTGCAGCCCGGCATGGTGCTCGAAGGCACGGTGAGCAACGTGGCGCAGTTCGGCGCGTTTGTGGATTTGGGTGTGCACCAAGACGGCCTGATCCACGTCAGCCAGTTGGCCAACAAGTTCGTGGAAGACGCCCGCGAAGTGGTCAAGACCGGCGACATCGTCAAGGTCAAGGTGCTCGAAGTGGACCTGGGCCGCAACCGCATCAGCCTGACCATGAAGCTCGACGCCGCCCCCGCGCGCCGCGACGGTCCGCGCGAGAACCGCTTTGAAAGCGCCGCGCAAGGCCAGCGCCACCGCACCCCACAATCCGTACCCGCGGCCACCGGCTCGGCCATGGCCAGTGCGTTTGCCAAGCTGCAAGGCTTGAAGAAGTGAAGGCCCTGCACATCCACGCGGGCCCCAAGGCCTTGGCCCACATCCGCGCCCATGGCCTGAAGCCCGAACACATCGGCGCCATCCCCGGCGCGGCCGGTGGGCCCAAGGGCTTGATCTTGGGGCCGCTGGACCGCTTCATCTTTGGGCATTGGTTGCCGCAGTCGAGCCAGCCGGTGCACTTGGTGGGCGCCTCCATTGGTGCGTGGCGCATGGCCACCGCCTGTTTGAACGACTCGGTCGCGGCCTTTGAGCGGCTGCAGCGCGACTACATCGCCCAACGCTACGAACCCTTGGCCGGCCAAAAACGCGTGACGGCCCAACAGGTGAGCGAGTCCTTCGGCCACAGCCTGCAAGCGTTTTACGGCGGGCGCGTGGACG
>CAZNWS010000367.1:0-1568 GCA_964576495.1 uncultured Hydrogenophaga sp.
ATGCCGTTGCGCGCCAAGTCGCGTGCGATGGGCAAGGTCATGCCCACCACGCCACCTTTGGACGCCGCATAAGCGGCTTGGCCGATTTGACCGTCGTAAGCGGCCACGCTGGCGGTGCTGATCAAGACCCCGCGCTCACCGGTGGCTTCGGGCTCGTTGCGGCTCATGGCCTCGGCGGCCAAACGGATCATGTTGAAACTGCCGATCAGGTTGACGGTGATGGTTTTGTGGAACAAGGCCAATCCGTGCGCCCCGTTTTTGCCGACCGTTTTTTCGGCCGGGGCGATGCCCGCGCAGTTGACCAAGCCCATGAGCTTGCCCATGGACACGGCTTGGTTGACCGCGGATTGGGCGTCGGCCTCTTGGCTGACGTCGCAGCGCACAAAAGCGCCACCGATCGACTGCCCCACATCTTGGCCTTTGTCGGCTTGCATGTCGGCGATCACCACGCGGGCGCCTTTGGCTGCCAGCATGCGCGCCGTGCCTTCTCCCAGACCCGAAGCCCCACCCGTGACGATGAACACCTTGCCTTGTATTTCCATGATGCGCTCCTGAGTTGACGTTGACGTAAACGTCAATTATGCGGCACAAAAAAGCCCGCCGAAGCGGGCGGTTGCGGGGCGTTTATTTGTAGCCCACTCGGTCGAGCATTTGCTGGACTTTGGTGAGGTTCTTCGAGACTACTCCTAAGGCGATGGTATCGGCTTTGAATCGATCTCCGCCCATGGCCTTGAGCGCGGCGTTGTCAATCTTGAGCCCTTTGGCCGCGGGGAACTCGTTGTTGCCGTTCGCAAAGTAATCCTGGGCAAACGGGCTGGCCAAGAACTCCATGAACGCCTGCGCGTTGGCGGTGTTTTTGGCGTGCTGGGCGATGGCTGCACCCGCGATGTTCACATGCGTGCCACTGCTGTTTTGGTTGGGGAAAACGACGCGAACTTTGTCCATCACGGCACGGTCTTCGGGCTTGTCGGATTTCAGCAAGCGGGCCACGTAGTAGGTGTTGGTGATCGCCACACCGCATTCGCCTGAGGCCACGGCCCGGACCTGGTCGGTGTCGCCGCCTTTGGGCGCGCGTGCCATGTTCTCGACCATGCCCTTGAGCCAAGCCTCACCCCGGGCGTCGCCCAAACGCTCGATCGTCGTGGCGAACAAGGACAGGTTGTAGGGGTGTGAGCCCGAACGGGAGCACAAGAGGCCCTTCAACTTCGGATCGGCCAATTGCTCGTAGGTGGCGACATCGGCGGCTTTGACGCGCGTGGGGTCAAACACGATCACGCGGGCGCGGGTGGAGAAACCGGTCCAAGTCACACCGTCTTTGGTCGGCGAGGCGCGCAGGTGAGCCGGGATGGCAGCGTCGAGTTTGGCCGACTTCATGGGTTTGAACAGGCCTTGGGCATCGGCGCTGGCCAAGCGGGCAGCGTCGACCAGCAAGATCACATCGGCAGGGGATGCGCTGCCTTCGGCTTTGAGGCGGGCGACGATGCCCGCGTCGTCGGCGTCCACTCGGTTGATTTTGATGCCGGTGGCTTTGGTGAAGTCGCTGTACATGACTTCATCGGTCGGGTAGT
>CAZNWS010000368.1:0-1565 GCA_964576495.1 uncultured Hydrogenophaga sp.
ATTACGGCCGGGTGGACCCGGTCGGCGCGCGGGAGATTTTCATTCGCGAGGCGTTGGTGGCTGGCGAATGGGATACGCGATTGCCGTTCCTGGCCGCGAACCAGAAGCTGGTGAAACAGGTGGTCGAGCTAGAGCACAAGTCGCGTCGGCAAGACGTGCTGGTGGACGACGAGCTGATCGCCGCGTTTTACGACGCGCAGATCCCCAGCGAGGTGTTCAACGGCCGTTTGCTGGAGCAGTGGTGGCGCGAGCAGTCGCGCACCCACCCCAAGTGCCTGTTCCTCACCCGCGAAGAGCTCATGCGCCACGAGGCCGCGGGCATCACCACACAGGCCTTCCCCAAGCAGATCCGCTTGGGCGGCGTGGACTGCGCGGCGAGCTATTTGCACCAACCGGGCGACGCCCGCGACGGTGTGACCATCAGCGTGCCGCTGTTCGTGCTCAACCAGGTGAGCGAGGAGCGCTGCGAGTGGTTGGTGCCGGGCATGCTCAAAGAGAAAATCCAAGCCCTGCTCAAAAGCCTGCCGCAAAAGCCGCGCAGCCGTTTTGTGCCGCTGCCCGAGAGCGCGGTGCGCTTGGCCGAGGCCTTGAGCGCACCGGAGGTGTTTGGCAGCGGTTCGCTGACCGAGGTCTTGCTCAAACGGGTACGCGATGAAACGAGCCTGGACGTCAAGCGCGCCGATTTCAAGCTGGACATGCTCAGCCCGCACCTGTTCATGAACCTGCGCGTGGTGGACGAGCACGGCCGCCAACTCGGCGAAGGCCGCAACCTGGGGGCGCTCAAGGCAGAGTTGGGCAGCCAAGCCCGTGGCGCGTTTCAAGCGTTGGCACAGTTGAAGGTCGTCGCAGGTGCTGCTTCGACGGCGGCGTCGCCTGCCACGCCACAGCCCCGGACTCCTCAGGGCTTGCACACATCGTCACCCGGGGCTGTGGCGCGTCACGCGACTTCGGGCGCTCACACCGCTTGGACTTTCGGCGAACTGCCCGAGCTGATGGAGATCACCCAAGGCTCGCAAACACTGATCGGTTTTCCTGCCATCGTCGATGCGGGTGAGGCGGTGCGCATCGAGGTGTTCGACGAGCCCGACGTGGCCGCGGCCAAACACCGCGCGGGCCTGCGCCGTTTGTTTGCGCTGCAGATCAAAGACGCGTTGAAGTACCTCGAGAAAAACATCCCCGACCTGCAAAAAATGGCCGTGGCCTTCATGCCGCTGGGAACGGCTGAGGAGCTGCGCGCCCAAATCATCGACGTGGCGCTGGACCGCGCCTTTTTGCAAGACCCGCTGCCCACCGACGAATTCGCGTTCAAAAAGCGCGTGGAGGAAGGCCGGGGCCGCTTGACCTTGATCGCCAACGAAGTGGCGCGCTTGGCTGGGGTCATCTTGGTCGAGTACGCGGCCGCGGCGCGCAAGATCAAAGACAGCAAAAACGCCGCCGAGGCCTCCGCCGACTGTGCCCAGCAGCTGCAGCGGCTGATGCCCAAAGCCTTCATTGCCGCCACGCCGTGGGCGCAGTTGCAGCACTTTGGGCGCTACCTCAAAGCCATCACCCTGCGCTTGGACAAG
>CAZNWS010000369.1:0-1563 GCA_964576495.1 uncultured Hydrogenophaga sp.
CTGAGTTTGCCTTTGGCCTTCAACTCAGCAATCACATCCGCGTATTGGCTGGCGTCGGTGACGATGCCCACGTCTTTCCAGTTCTTGGCGGCAGAGCGCACCATGGCTGGGCCACCAATGTCGATGTTCTCGATCGCGTCGGCCAGTGTGCAACCGGGCTTGGCCACGGTGGCTTCAAACGGATACAAATTCACGATCAACAAATCAATCGTGTCGATGTTGTGCGCCTTCAAAGCAGCCATGTGCTCGGGCGTGTCGCGGCGCGCCAGCAAGCCACCGTGCACTTTGGGGTGCAATGTTTTCACACGGCCGTCGAGCATTTCAGGGAAGCCAGTCACCTCGGCCACCTCGGTCACGGGCAAACCTTGGTCGGCCAGGAGCTTGGCCGTGCCGCCGGTGGAAATCAAACCCACGCCCAAGGCGTGGAGTTGCTGAGCGAGTTCGACGATACCGGTTTTGTCAGAGACGGAGATCAGGGCGCGCATAAGGGTCGTTTCCAAAAAATAAAAAATCAATCGATGAGGCCGTGCTCGAGCAGCTTTTTGCGCAAGGTGTTGCGGTTCAAACCGAGCCATTGCGCCGCGCGCGACTGGTTGTGGTCGGCCTTGGCCATGACCACTTCGAGCAGCGGCGCCTCGACGGCTTTGATGAGCATGTCGTGCAGGTTGGCGGGTTCGCTCTCGCCCAAAACCTCAAAATAGGTTTCCAAGCTGTTGCGCACGCTGTCGTGTAGGTATTGGGTGCTCATGCGGCCAACTTCCAGTTCAAATGTTCAAGGGGATCGCCGTGGGCGCTGGGGGCGTCCAGCCCCTCTTGCCAGGCGTCAAAGCTCTCGGTCACGCAGCGCAGTTGGGCTTCGCAGCTGTCCAAGGTGTTGATGTGTTGGCGAAAACGCTCGGCGGCGTCGGGCACCAAACCCTCGGGCAAGGGCAAGGCGTCCACATACCAACCCAAGTGTTTTCGCGCGCTGCGAACGCCGGTGTATTCGCCGTACAGCGCGTAGTGCTCGTGCAAGTGCTCGATGAGCCAGCCGCGGATCTCGGCCAGCGTGGGCGGCGGCAGGTGCTCACCGGTCTCGATGAAATGGGCGATTTCGCGAAAAATCCACGGCCGGCCTTGTGCGGCACGGCCCACCATGACGGCATCCACACCCGTTCGCGCCAACACCTCACGGGCGACCTCGGGGCTGTTGATGTCGCCGTTGGCCACCACCGGTATGCGCAGCAGCGACTTGATTTGGGCGACCGTCTCGTGTTCGGCTTGACCTTGGTAGCCTTGTTCGCGCGTGCGGCCGTGCACGGTGAGCATGGCAATACCGGCCTCTTGCGCGGCCACGGCCAAACGGGGCGCGTTGCGTGCGGAGGCACACCAGCCGGTGCGCATCTTCAGGGTCACGGGCACGCCGTGGGGCGCGGCGGCTTGCACCACCGCATCGACGATTTGCAGGGCCAAGCGTTCGTCTTGCATCAGGGCCGAGCCGGCCCATTTGTTGCAGACTTTTTTGGCCGGGCAGCCCATGTTGATGTCGATGATTTGTGCGCCACGGTCGATGTTGTAACGGGC
>CAZNWS010000370.1:0-1563 GCA_964576495.1 uncultured Hydrogenophaga sp.
AGTGGGCACTGGCGTATTCCTCGGCTGGGCGAACATCGATCACCACCACATCACCCCGGCGCGCTTGCGCCATCAAGGCCTTGCGGTCCAGCTGCTGCATCTGCTCGGGCGCGTCCACCAACTGCGCGTAGGCCTGTTGAAATTCCAGCAAATGCGATTCGGCCACCGCCCGCAGGTGCACAACCAACACCGCCACATCGGCACCCGTCAGTGCATAAAAAATGAACTTGCCCTCGCGCCGACCCTGTACCAAATGGGCTTCGCGCAGCGCCTTGAGGTGGGCGCTGGTCAGTTTCATGTCGATGCCCAGTTGCTGAGACAAGGCGTCCACGGTTTTTTCGCCCTGCGCCAACACCTCCAGCAGCTCCAAGCGTTTGGGGCTGGCCAAGGCCTTGCCGATGCGGGCGACCTGTTCGTACAGAGCGGATTTGAAGTAGCGTTCGTTCATGGGTACAATCTAATGATCATTAGATTGTATAGGCATGTCGTCACTTTCGTCTTCTCGCTGGGCCTGGGGCCTGTCCGTGACGCTGCACTTGGCTGCGCTCAGCGCCGTGGTGCTCATGGCCCAACCCACAGCCCACCGCGCGCAAGACGAAGCCATCGCTTTTGTCGAGCTCGTGGCTCCACCGCCGTCACCGCCGCTCCCTGCGGCTGCGTCCGCCACGGCCCGTTCCGCGCCGCCGCCCCCTGCCATGCCAGCGGTGCCGGTGCCCGACATCAGCACCGCGCCACCCGAGCTGCTGAGCAAGCCCTACCGAGAAGCGCCGCCCGCGCCCACCGCGCAGGATTGGGCTGCGGCCGCGAGCTATACCCTCAAGAACAGCAAACGTTACCGGTACACCTGGGGCCAACAGGTGCGCAGCATGATGGGCACCGCCTTTGATGGCCCCGACCAAGGCGTGGTGCGCTTTCGGGTGGTGATCGCACCCAACGGGCGCTTGGCCGAACTGGAAACCCTGTGGACCACCTCGCCCATGGCCGAGCGCTTGGCCAGACAAGCCATTGAACGGATGCCGCCTTTGCCGCACACGCCCAACGGCCAGCCCCTGATCTTTGAGAAGACCATCAACTTCGACGCCCGCACGCCGGACATCCCGCCGGTCTACAAAGACGACTGCCTGCCCGACCCGCCGCAGCTGCGCAACCCCTATGTGTGGGACGGAAAATCGGCCCAAGGCCCGGCCACGCAGCCCATCGCCAACAAACTCGACCCCGTGGCCTACGCCGAGTGCCTCAAACAACTGCCGCAAGACAGCATGGACGCCGAAATCATGCACGACCAACGGCAGTTGGAGCGCTGGGGCTCACACAAACTCAAACCTTGACCAAACACAAACGCTCCGGCGCTCGCATCACCAGCCCGGCGGAGCTCATGTCGGCCAAAGCGCGGTACAGCGCTTCGTGGCTGACGCCGAGTTCGGCAGCCAGCGATTTGTAGCCCGCGGTCACGGCGCAGCAACCTTGTGTGCCCTCCGTCTCCAGCCAATGCAAAACCCGCGCTTGCACGCCTTTGAGGCTGAGGCGCTCGCACTGCAAACGCAAGCGGCGCACCTCTTGGTT
>CAZNWS010000371.1:0-1559 GCA_964576495.1 uncultured Hydrogenophaga sp.
CCGCGTAATACAACACCGGAATCACCACCAAGGTGAGCAGGGTGGAGACCGCGATGCCAAAGATCAGCGAGATCGCCAGACCATTGAAAATCGGGTCGTCCAAAATAAAGAAGGCGCCCATCATCGCGGCCAAACCCGTCAAGGCAATGGGCTGGGCTCGCACCGCGGCGGACTGCACCACCGCCTTGGCAAACGGCATGCCGCGCTGGGTTTCGAGTTCGATGAAGTCCACCAACAAAATCGAGTTGCGCACGATGATGCCGGCCAGGGCGATCATGCCGATCATGGAGGTCGCGGTGAACTGCGACTGCAGCAACGCATGGCCGGGCATGACGCCGATGATGGTCAGCGGGATCGGCGCCATGATGATGAGCGGCGTGACGTAGCTCTTGAACTGCGCGACCACCAAGAGGTAGATCAAGATCAGGCCCACCGCATAGGCCGCGCCCATGTCACGGAAAGTCTCGAACGTGATCTGCCATTCGCCGTCCCACTTGACCGCGTACTGGCGGTACGGGTCTTTGGGCTGGCTGATCCAGTACTCGGCCACCTCACCCGCGTTGGGCAAGGCCGCGGCGTCCATGCGGCTGCGGATATCGAACAAGCCGTAGAGCGGCGAATCCAATTCACCGGCCATGTCGCCCATGACATACGTCACCGGTAAGAGGTTTTTGCTGAAGCGCGGCTGGTCGATCACGCCGCGCTCCACCGTCACCAATTCCGACAGGGGCACCATGCTGCCATTGGCCGCTCGCAAGGGCAGTGCCAACAAATCGTTCAAGCCCACTTGCTGCTCGCGCGGCAATTGCAGTCGCACCGGCACGGCGAACTTGGCGTTGCCATCGTGCAGGTAAGCCGCGTCGGTGCCGCTGAGCGCGGTGTAAACGGTTTGCGCGATCACTTGGGCGGGGATGCCCAGGCTCTCGGCTCGCTGGCGCTGGATGCGCAAGAAGGCACGCGGTGCGTTTTCCTTCATGGTCGTGTCCACGCCCACGATGTCCGGTGTTTCGCCAAACGCTTTGGCCACGTTGGCAGCCAAAGCGCGTCGGCCTTCTTCGTCAGGGCCATAGACCTCGGCCACGATGGGCGAGAGCACGGGTGGGCCGGGTGGCACTTCCACCACCTTGATGCGCGCACCGTGAACCGCAGCGATGCGCTCCAACTCGGGGCGGTGGCGCTGCGCGATGGCGTGGCTTTTTTCGCTGCGGTGGGCGGCGTCGGTCAGGTTGATTTGCAAATCACCGCTCTCAGCGTCGCTGCGCAGGTAGTACTGGCGCACCAAACCGTTGAAGGTGATGGGGCTGGCCGTGCCGGCGTAGCCCTGCACGTTGGCCACCTCGGGCTGCTGAGCCAACCAAGCGCTCATGTCTTGCAGTGCGGCGGCCGTGTCTTCAGCCGACGTGCCCGCGGGCATGTCCAGCACCACTTGGTATTCGCTCTTGTTGTCAAAGGGCAGCATCTTGAGCACCACACCGACCCAGCTCGACGGCACCAAGGTCAGGGCCACCGACACCACCAAAGCCCCCAAGATGCCGTAGAGCAACTGCCAGCGTTTGCGC
>CAZNWS010000372.1:0-1553 GCA_964576495.1 uncultured Hydrogenophaga sp.
CGATCGCCGGGCCCGAGGCGGGTGTTCAGGCCGTGTTGGCCTTTTTGCGAGCCGACCCGCGCTTGGCCGCTCTGCCACACAAAGCCTCTTGGAGCCCCAAGCCACCCTTCAACCGCATGAAGGTCAAGCTCAAAAAAGAAATCGTCACCCTGCGTGTGCCCGAACTCGACCCCAACAAAACCGTGGGCCAGTACGTCAAACCGGCCGATTGGAACGCCTTGTTGTCCGACCCGGACGTGGTGGTGATCGACACGCGCAACGACTACGAAGTGGCCATCGGCACCTTCAAGGGCGCGGTCAACCCCAACATCAAAAACTTTGTGCAACTGCCGGCCTGGCTGGAGCAGCAAGACCAGCTGAAAACCAGCACGGCCCAAAAACCCAAGGTCGCCATGTTTTGCACGGGCGGCATTCGGTGTGAGAAGTCCACCGCACTCATGAAGATGCGCGGTTTTGACGAGGTCTACCACCTCGAAGGCGGCATCCTCAAGTACTTGGAAGAAATCCCGCCCGAGCAGAGTCTGTGGGAGGGCGAGTGTTTTGTGTTCGACGAGCGCGTGAGCGTGGGCCACGGCCTGGGCGTGGGCACCCACGAGCTGTGCCGCTCGTGTCGCTGGCCTTTGAGCGAGCAAGACAAGTTGTCGCCTCACTACGTCAAAGGCGTGAGCTGTGACCACTGCCACGACCAGCGCACGCCCGAGCAAAAAGAGAAACTGGCCGAGCGCCAGCGCCAAGTGGAAATGGCCAAGGCGCGCGGTGAGTTGCACGTGGGCGCCAAGATGCCCCCGCCGAACTCAGCCCCCTGAACTTGGGCTCAGGCCGCGCTGTTCAACATCGCGCGGTAATCGTCGGCACTGGCGATGCGTGGGTTGGTCTGGTGGCAATGGTCGGCCAACGCCCCGGTGATCACCCGATCAAACACCGCTTCGTCCACGCCCATGGCGCGCAAGCCATTGGGCAGCCCCAAGCGCGCGTTCATGTCCAGGATGGCTTCGGGGATGTCACTGCCGCTGCGCAAACCCATGGCATGGGCCATGCGGTTGAGGCGGTCGTGGCGTTGCACCGATTCGGCCTCGGCATTGAAGCGAACGACGGCCGGTAAGAACACCGCGTTCAAGGTGCCGTGGTGCAATCGGGGATGGATGCCACCCAAACTGTGGCTCAAGCTGTGCACACAGCCCAAGCCTTTTTGAAACGCCATGGCGCCTTGCATGCTGGCGCTCATCATGTTCAATCGGGCCTCGCGGTCTTGGCCGTTGCGGGTCGCTCGCTCGATGTGGGCCCAACCCCGAGCCAAACCGTCCAAAGCGATGCCATCGGCCGGCGGGTTGAAGGGCGCGGCCATGAACGTTTCCATGCAATGGGCGATGGCGTCCATGCCGGTGGCTGCCGTCAGCAGAGGGGGCAAACCCAGGGTGAGCTCGGGATCGAGCAGGGCCACTTTGGGCACCAAATGCCAAGAGTGAAAGCCCAGCTTGCGACCATCGTCGACGATGACGATGGCACCCCGCGCCACTTCGCTGCCGGTGCCGGCGGTGGTGGGCACGGCGATC
>CAZNWS010000373.1:0-1551 GCA_964576495.1 uncultured Hydrogenophaga sp.
GGCGCCAAAGGCCATGTGGTCGTGATCGGTGGCGGCTACGCCGGTGCCACGGCCGCCAAATACGTTCGCTTGTTCTCGGAAGGCAGCGTCAACGTGACCTTGATCGAGCCCAACGCCTCTTTCATCTCCTGCCCCATTTCCAACTTGGTCATTGGTGGCCACAAAACCATCGCAGACATCACCACGCCTTACGACAATTTGGAACGCCGCCATGGTGTCAAGCTCGTGCGTGACAAAGTGGCCAGCATCGACACGGCCAAACAGACGGTGAAGTTGGCCGGCGGCGCCGATATCGCCTATGACCGCTTGATCGTCTCGCCAGGCGTGGACTTCATGTGGGAAAACCTGCCTGGCATGGCCAAAGAAGGTGCTCAAGACAAAGTCTTGCACGCATGGAAAGCTGGCGCTCAAACGGTGGCGCTGCGCAAGCAGCTCGAAGCCATGCCCGATGGCGGCGTCTACGCTTTGAGCATCCCTCGCGCTCCTTACCGCTGCCCTCCTGGCCCCTACGAGCGTGCTTGCATGGTGGCCAGCTACTTCAAAACGGCCAAACCGAAGAGCAAGGTCATCATTTTTGATGCCAACGACGACATCCAGTCCAAAAAAGGCCTCTTCATGAAGGCCTGGAGCGAGCACTATGCGGGCATGATCGAGTACCGTCCCAAGCACAAAGTGGTGGATGTGGACGCCAGCACCAACACCTTGAAGTTCGAATTCAATGACGACTTCAAAGCCAGTGTGGCCAACGTCATTCCTGAAATGCGCGCTGGCGACATCGCGGTCAAAACCGGCTTGGCCACTGCCAACAAACGCTGGTGTGAAGTCGACTTCTTGACCTTTGAGTCCAAAGCCGCCAAAAACGTGCACGTCTTGGGCGATTCCATCCAAATCGCACCGGGCATGCCCAAGTCTGGCCACATGGCCAACCAACACGGCAAAACTTGTGCTGCTGCGGTGGTGTCTTTGCTCATGGGCAAGGAAGCGCCTCAAATGCCCATCTACGCCAACACCTGCTACAGCTTCGTGACCGCCGAAGATGTGGTCCACGTGGCCAGCATCCACCGTTACGACGCTGAGAAGAAAACCATGTTGACCGTGCCCGGTTCGGGCGGCGTCTCCACGGCAGCCAGCGAGCTTGAAGGCCGCTACGCTTTGGCTTGGGCCCGCAACATCTGGGCCGACACCCTGGCTTGATGCCCCCTCCGAACGCCCCAGCGCTTGCTGGGGCGTTTTCACGTTTGCTTATCTGTTGACGACGACCATGCGACTCTCGACCCTGACCTCCACCCTCACTTTGCTGGCCTTGAGCTTGGCCAACAGCGCTTGGGCGCAAGCCGATGAAGCCCGTGCCAAGAAAATCGCTGGCGGCTCCTGCTTTTTGTGCCACGGCGCCCAAGGCGAATCCACCAGCGAAATATTTCCCCGCTTGGCTGGTCAGCACGCCGAATACATCGCCAAACAGCTCAACGCTTTTCAATCGGGTGAGCGCAAGAGCACGGCCATGGCCGAAATGGTCAAAAACCTCAAACCCGATGAAATGCTGGCTTTGGG
>CAZNWS010000374.1:0-1543 GCA_964576495.1 uncultured Hydrogenophaga sp.
TTTTTGGTTTGTCGATGGTCCTGATCTGGAACAAATGGCAAATCCCCACCGGTCAGCCACCCTTTTTCTTTGGGGCGACCCAAACCGCGCCTGCGGCGGCCACGACCAACACGGCCAATGCCGCGGGTGCTTTGCCACAAGCCTCTGGCGCCACCTCGGCCAGTGCTCCAGCGGGTGGCGAGCCTGTGGTGCCTGCGCAGACCTTTGAGGTCACGACCGACGTCTACCGCTTGGTCTTCAGCAGCGAAGGCGGTGCGTTGGTGGGCGCACAGCTCTTGGACCATGCGGCCATCACGGGCGTGGACAAAGGCGAGAAAGTTGACCCCTTGACGCTCTTGCAACAAGCGGGTGACAAAACCTATGTGGTGCAAACCGGTTTGATCGGCGGCGTGTTCCCCAACCACAAGACGCCCATGCGTTGGATGGGCAACGCCAAGGCCTTGGCCGATGGCCAAGACAGCTTGGAAGTGGCCTTCGCCTCTGAACCCGTGAATGGCTTGCAGTTGGTCAAGACCTACACCTTGGGTCGCGGTCGTTACGACATCGCCGTCAAACACGAGGTGCGCAACGTGGGCAATCAGCCCCAAACGCCTGAGTTGTATCTGCAATTGGTGCGCGACAGCAGCTCGGTGACCACCGAAACGCCCTTTTATTCCACCTTCACTGGCCCCGCGATTTACAGCAGCGCTGAGAAGTACCAAAAAGTCAAATTCGAAGAGATCGATAAAAACAAAGCCACTTACGTGCAGCAGTCCAACGACGGTTATGTCGCCATGGTGCAGCACTACTTCATCACCGCGTGGACGCTGGCCGATGGCATCGCCCGCACCAACTACGCCGAGAAGGTGCCCAACAGCACCAACCTCTACCGCGTGGGCATGAAGGTCCCCATGGGCAGCATTGCCCCCGGTGAAACCAAAGCCATTGACACACCGTTGTACGTCGGTCCTCAGCTGGAAAAAGTGTTGGAAACCATGGCGCCCGGCTTGGAGCTGGTGAAGGACTATGGCTGGCTGACCATCTTGGCCAAGCCGCTGTACTGGTTGCTCGAAAAAATCCACGCCTTTGTGAACAACTGGGGTTGGGCCATCGTCTTGCTGGTGGTGCTGATCAAGGCCGCGTTCTATTGGCTCAACGCCAGCGCTTACCGCAGCATGGCCAAAATGAAAGCGATCAACCCACGCATCATGGAAATGCGCGAGCGTTTGAAGAACAACCCGCAGCAAATGCAGCAAGAGATGATGAAGATCTACCGCGACGAAAAGGTCAATCCTTTGGGCGGTTGCTTGCCGATCATGATCCAGATTCCCGTGTTCATTGCTTTGTACTGGGTGCTCTTGTCGTCCGTGGAAATGCGCAACGCGCCTTGGATTGGTTGGATTGCTGACTTGTCCACGCCCGACCCTTACTTCATTTTGCCTTTGGTCATGGCCATCACCACGGTGATTCAAACCGCGCTCAACCCGCTGCCGCCCGACCCATTGCAAGCCAAGCTGATGTGGCTCATGCCCATCATGTTCTCGGTGATGTTCTTCTTCTTCCC
>CAZNWS010000375.1:0-1536 GCA_964576495.1 uncultured Hydrogenophaga sp.
GCAAACAGGCCATGGCTTGCATGACCACCGCAATGGCTTGCGGCATGGACTGGGGGTGCAAGGCGTGCAAGGCGCGCACCCAATCCAAGGTCTCGGCGATGCCGGGCGTCTTGGCCAGGTCTTCGCGGCGCAGGCGGTGCACCAAGGCCACGGCCTCTTCGGCCAGGTGCAAATCGACCTCGGGCAAGGTTTGTTTGACGATGGCGATTTCGCGCGCCAGCGTCGGGTATTCGAGGTAGTGGTAGAGGCAGCGGCGGCGCAGCGCGTCCGACAACTCGCGCGTGCCGTTGCTGGTGAGCACCACCAAAGGCGGGTGTTTGGCCACCAAGGTGCCCAGCTCAGGCACGGTGATTTGGTTTTCGGCCAAGACCTCGAGCAAGAAGGCCTCAAAGGCCTCGTCGGCGCGGTCGACCTCGTCGATCAACAGCACCACGGGCTCGTCGGACACCATGGCTTTGAGCAAGGGGCGCGAGAGCAAATAGTCTTGGGTGAACAAGTCGGCTTCGCGCAATGCCAGCCCGTCGGCGTTTTCGTGCAAACGGATGGCCATGAGCTGTTTGCCGTAATTCCATTCGTACGCGGCTTGCGCCATGTCCAAGCCTTCAAAGCACTGCAAACGCACCAAGGGGCGCTGTAGGGCTTGAGACAGGGCCAAGGCCAAAGCGGTTTTGCCCACACCCGCATCGCCCTCGAGCAGCACCGGACGGTGCAGCTGGGTGGCCAGCCACACCGTGGTGCTCAAGCCCGGGTCGGGCAAATAACCGACCCGGCTCAACTGGGTTTGCAACTCGGCTTGCGTGGCGGGCGTCATCCTCACTCCTGGTCTTAAGCGCGCTTGCCGAAGAGGCCGGAGAACCAGCCTTTGACCAAGGCCCAGAAGATGGCCAGACCGTTGATCTCGCCAGCGACTTGGGGCTTGACCGAGGCAGCAGCCGCTGGCGCAGCACCGGCCGCAGCCGGCGCTGCTGCTGCGCCGCCGGGCATGGCCAGCGCGGTTTGGCGGAAGTTTTCCACGAACTGGCCGAGGATCATTTCCGAGACCTGCACCATCATGCGGCCACCGAACTGCGCGAACTTGCCGTTGACGATGACCGCCGCCGAGCCGTTCAAGATGCAGTGCGCCGGGTTGGCGGGATCGGGGACGATGGTGGCGGTCAGGTCCATGCTGGCCGAAGAGCCGCCTTTGTCGGCACCCTTGCCCAGCATCACAACCTTGCGCTCAGCGTCGGACTTCTCCAGCACGTCCACCGTGCCACCGAACTGGGCCACGGCCGGACCGACCTTGACCTTCACGCCGCCTTTGTACGAGGTCTCGGACAGCTGTTCGGTGATCTCGGCACCGGGCATGCACGCCGCGGTGGCCTTGAGGTCGGAGAGCAGCGCCCAAGCGCGCGCGGCGTCCACGTCCAGTGGGTATTGTTTGTCGAGTTTGACTTCCATGGGGTGTCCTTGATTTACAGATTGGCGCCGTGCTCGCGCAGCGCTTTCCAGGTGCGAAACGCGTTGTGCGGCATGTCCAGGTGGGTGACACCTAGG
>CAZNWS010000376.1:0-1534 GCA_964576495.1 uncultured Hydrogenophaga sp.
GCGTAAGCCAACAGATTTACAGTCTGCCCCCTTTAGCCACTCGGGCACCCCTCCATAGCAGAGCCCGTGATTATGCCACGAAAATAAGTCAACACAGAAATCCCTTGGGCCGGCGAAACGAAAAATACGCCCAATTCACCAACTCACTGGGCCAACGCCCCGACTTTGGAGCCAAGCATTGGCTTGACTCAAGTGCCCACAGCCCAGAAACGGCGTGGGTGGACGTCGCGCGGACAGGGGAGAGGGGTGATTGGCCATGAAGACCGCGTGCTGGGTGGTGTCAACCCGGGCAGCTTTGCCTTGGGCATGCGCACCCCACAACAAAAACACCTTGGGGGCGGGGTCGTCACTGCAACGCGCCACCAAGGCATCGGTCAGCGCCTCCCACCCTCGACCGGCGTGGCTGTTGGCCTGGCCCTCTTCGACCGTCCAACACGTGTTGATCAACAAAACGCCCTGCTCCGCCCACGAGACCAATGAACCATGGGCCGGCACGGGCAAGCCCAAATCTCGCTCCCGCTCTTGCCAAATGTTGCGCAGGCTCGGTGGCACGGCTTGACCAGGCGGGACTGAAAACGCCAAACCCTCGGCTTGACCGGGCCCGTGGTAAGGGTCCTGACCCAAGATCACGACCTTGACCCGGCTCAGGGGGGTGAGCGACAGGGCCCGCAAAGGCTCGGGCGGGTAAATGGTGGCGCCAGCGGTCAAGCGGGCTTGCAAAAACGCCAACAAAGCTTGGCCGATGGTCGAAATCCAAAACGCGTCGACTTCGGCTTGCCAAGACGCATCCACTGGCCACAGCGCCGGGTTGGCTTGGCGCAAACGGGGCGCTTCAGCACCCCAATCCCAAGCCAATTGCGTCACCGCCGCCCTCAAGCGAACAATTCGGCCAAGGCCACGCCCGGCTCGGGCGCGCGCATGAATGCCTCACCCACCAAAAAGCCTTGTACCCCCGCACGGCGCAAGCGCAACACATCGTCGCGCGTGGCGATGCCCGATTCGGTGACCAGCAAACGCTCCGAACCCACGTCGGTCATGATCGACAACGTGGTGTCCAACGACACCTCAAAAGTGTGCAAATTGCGGTTATTCACCCCCAAAAGCGGGGCTTTTAACCGCAGTGCGCGCTCACATTCGGCCCGATCGTGCACCTCGACCAAGACCGCCATGTTCAAGCTCAAGGCCACGGCCTCGAAATCGGCCATTTGCGCATCGTCTAAGCAGGCCGCGATCAGGAGCACCGCGTCGGCGCCCATGGCTCGGGCTTCGAAGATTTGGTAGGCGTCGACCATGAAGTCTTTGCGCAAAACCGGTAAGTCACAACTGGCGCGGGCCTGTTTGAGGTAATCGGCGCTGCCTTGAAAAAAATCTCGGTCGGTGAGCACCGACAAGCAAGCCGCGCTCACGCCGTTGGCACCTTCGGCGTAACTCTGGGCAATGTCGGCGGGGATGAAGTCGTCGCGCAACACACCCTTGGATGGGCTGGCTTTTTTCACCTCGGCGATCACCGCCGCATGACCGGCGGCGATTTTGG
>CAZNWS010000377.1:0-1526 GCA_964576495.1 uncultured Hydrogenophaga sp.
AAAACGTGCACCTCTCGGGTGGCGTGGGCATCGGCGGCGTGTTGGAGCCCCTGCAGGCCAACCCCACCATCATCGAAGACAACTGCTTCATCGGCGCACGCTCCGAAGTGGTCGAAGGTGTGATCGTTGAAGAGAACTCGGTGCTGGGCATGGGTGTGTACCTAGGCCAATCGACCCCCATCTTCGACCGCGCCACCGGTGAAATCTCATATGGCCGAGTGCCCAGCGGCTCGGTGGTGGTCAGCGGCAACCTGCCCAAGAAGGCCGCCAACGGCGCCGACTACAGCATGTACGCCGCCATCATCGTCAAGCGCGTGGACGCACAAACCCGCTCCAAAACCAGCATCAACGACCTGCTGCGCGACTGATCGGGCCCGCCACGATGTCCGACCCACACGCCACCCTGCGACTGACCGAAGCGCTCATCGCGCGGCCTTCGGTCACCCCCAACGACCACGGCTGTTTGCCGCTGATCGCGCAGCGTTTGACACCACTGGGTTTTGTGTGTGAAGCCATGGACAGCGGCCCGACCGAGGCCCGCGTGAGCAACCTGTGGGCGATCCGCCGCTGCGGCCGCTCGGACGCCAAGGTCTTGGTGTTTGCTGGCCACACCGACGTGGTGCCCACCGGCGACCTGGCCGCTTGGACCAGCGACCCCTTTGTGCCCACGCACCGCGACGGCCACCTGTATGGTCGCGGCGCGAGCGACATGAAAACCTCGCTCGCCGCCATGGTCGTGGCCTGTGAGGAGTTTTTGGGACAGAACCCGCAGCCCAACATCGACATCGCGTTTTTGCTCACCAGCGACGAAGAAGGCCCAGCGCGCGACGGCACGGTGGTCGTGTGCGAGGCGCTGCGCCAGCGCGGCCAGCGCTTGGACTGGTGCATCGTGGGTGAGCCCACCTCAGTCGAGCGCACCGGCGACATGATCAAAAACGGTCGCCGCGGCACCATGAGCGGCCGCTTAACCGTCAAAGGCATTCAAGGCCACATCGCTTACCCGCAATTGGCCAAAAACCCCATCCACATGGCCGCGCCCGCCTTGGCCGCGCTGGCCGCCGAGGTCTGGGACGCCGGCAACGAGCACTTCCCGCCCACCAGCTGGCAGGTGAGCAACATCCACGGCGGCACGGGGGCGAGCAACGTCATTCCCGGCACGGTGGTCATCGACTTCAACTTCCGCTTCAGTACCGAATCCACGCCCGAGGGTTTACAAGCGCGCGTGGTGCAAATCTTGGCCGCGCACGGCCTGCAAACCGGGGCCGATTTTGACCTCAGCTGGACCGTCGGTGGCTTGCCATTCTTGACGCCCTTGGGCACGCTGGTCACGGCCGTGCAACAGGCCATTGCGGACGAGACCGGCATCCAAACCCAACTCTCCACCACCGGGGGCACCAGCGACGGGCGCTTCATCGCCGCCGTGTGCCGCGAGGTGATCGAGTTCGGACCACCCAACGCCACGATCCACAAAATCAACGAATGCGTGCGCGTGGCCGACATCGAGCCGGCGAAGAACATCTACCAGC
>CAZNWS010000378.1:0-1526 GCA_964576495.1 uncultured Hydrogenophaga sp.
TGAGAACTTTTCCATTGCTTAGTGCCATTGGTCTATGACGTAGCCAATCGATTAATTCAGCTCTATCTGGAGCATCCAAAATGGGTTGGACGGTATCAAGTCCCTTGGTTTTGCGAATACCCGCATCTACCGCTAGTAAATGAAGATCATGGTTACCTAAGATGCATTCGATCCGCTGTTCTTCTTGTAGCTGCTTGAGTTGACGCAATGCCCCCAAAGAATCTGGCCCGCGATTGACCAAGTCGCCCAAGAAAATCATCTTGGATTTAGCGGGAATTTTTTTGACGAGGGCTTTTAGGGATGGTGCACATCCTTGAATATCGCCAACAGCATAGATCTTGCTCATAAGCTATCTTAAATCGGAATAGGTGCCAGGATTAAAAGTTTTAGGTTTCGTTAGATTCAGGAGAAACCTTTTTAACGACGCTATAACGCACTAAAGTCTTTTTGCGTGCCTCATCATGATTGACAATCGGGAAAGGGTAGTCGCGACCCAACACGATGCCAGCAGCCTCTAGCTCTAAGTGGCCCGCCTCCCAGGGTGCGTGAATCGATTTTTTGGAGAGTTGATTTAATTGAGGGAGATAGCGTCGAATAAATTTCCCTTCAGGATCAAACTTCTGAGACTGGGTGATGGGGTTAAAGATTCGGAAGTAGGGTTGCGCATCACATCCCGAGGAAGATGCCCACTGCCATCCGCCGTTATTAGAAGAGAGTTCAAAATCATTGAGATGTTGGGCGAAATATCGCTCACCCCAGCGCCAGTCAATGCCTAAGTCTTTCGTCAAAAAGCTTGCAACAACCATTCGTAAGCGGTTGTGCATATAACCACTTGAGTTGAGTTGATGCATCGCTGCGTCTACTAGTGGATAACCGGTCTTACCATCGCACCAGGCTTTAAATAACTTCTGGGCAGTGGCACCACTTTCCCATTCAATATTGTCATAGTCAGGCTTAAATGCAGCCCCCTCGGCAAGTCTGGGATGGTTTGCCAAAATCATGAAATAAAAATCTCGCCAGATCAACTCACTTAACCAAATAGTGGCACCCATGCTGCCAGCAAGCATGCGGCGGTGGGCTTCACGCACCAATCCACGAATGGAGAGCATACCAAAACGCAAGTGGGTCGAGAGATAGCTGACGCCTTTGATGGCGGGAAAGTCTCTACCGATTTGGTATTGATCAATGCGGACTAAGAAATCCTCTAAAAATTGCTTTCCACCTTCTGAGCCTGGCGGAAGATAGGCTTCAATGCCAGTGGGGCTAAAGCCCATCGACTCCAGGCTTGGGAAGGGTGCTTGTAAGGCCTTAGGTATAGCTGCGAACTGCCCTTTTTTGGGAGTGCAGTCATAAGCGGCAATATCTTTTTCTTGTAATGTCTTTAGCCAATTATTTTTATATGGGGTAAAGATAGAAAACACCGTATTGGAGTTGGTGAGAATTTCTTTCTTCTCAAAAATGACTTGATCTTTAAAAGTTTCAAACTCAATACCTAACTTCTCTAAGGACATTTCAACCTGAGCATC
>CAZNWS010000379.1:0-458 GCA_964576495.1 uncultured Hydrogenophaga sp.
CTCGATCAGGTTTTGTCCGCCTAAAGGCTCGAAGCTGCCCCCAAGCCACGCCACGCTGGCCAGGTGGTAATAGGCCTGCATTTCGCCCAGGGAGTCGCCCAACCACAGGGTGCGGGGCGCATCGGGTGATGTGGGTGGCGGAGTGTCCAAGGCCCATTGGCTGCGGCGAGCCACGCGCCAGCCCGCTTGCTCGATGAGCTGTGCCACGGCGTCGAAGCGCTGGGGGTGGCGAGGGACGAGCAGCCATTGAACGGTGTCGGCGGCCTCACCCAGCTGATGGATCACGTCCAGGCATTGCGCTTCTTCACCTTCGCGGCTGCTGGCGAGCATGACCACCGGGCGCGCAGCGGCTTGACGCCAGCGCAGGCCCAGGGCTTGTTGGTCGGGGTTGACGCTGACGTCGTACTTCAGGTTGCCCATGACCGCCTTCACCGGCGCACCCAGCTGGCGCAAGCGCT
>CAZNWS010000379.1:468-1520 GCA_964576495.1 uncultured Hydrogenophaga sp.
CGTCAGCCGCGCCCAGGGAGCGCAGGCGCTGGGCGTCGGCCTCGGTTTGGGGCAACACGCTGTGCAAGCGACCGTAGGCGGGCAAAGCCAAGGCGCGTTGGCGCATGGCTTTCTTCTGGCTGCGCTCGCTCAAGCGGGCATTGACCAGGTGCAAGGGCAGGCCGCGCTCGGCGCAGGCTTGCACCCAGTGCGGCCAGACTTCGGTTTCCAAGACCACGCCCATGCGGGGCTGGAAGCGTTCCAAAAACCGCTGCACCACCGACGGGGTGTCCCAGGGCTGCCACACCTGCACATCGCCAGCTTGCAGCAAGTGCGTGCCTTCTTGCCAACCCGTGGCGGTGCCGTGGGTGAGCAAGATGCGCACACCCGGCTGTTGTTCTCGCAAGGCCTTGAGCAGAATAGCCGCTGCGCGGGTTTCGCCCAAAGACACGGCGTGCACCCACACCGCCCCGGTCTGCGGCGCCACACCGGGGTAAAGCCCCCAGCGCTGTTCGGGATGCAGCAGGTAGCCGGGCTCTTTCGCGCCGCGACGGCGCAGTTTGCGCCGGAGCAAAGGCAACAAGGCCCACATGACCCGGCCATAAAGCCACAAGGCCGAGCGCTGCAGCCAGGTCAAGCTCATGCGGCGTCGAACAGCTGTTGGTACACGCGGCCGATGCCAGCGGCCTCTTGGGCCAAACTGAAATGCTCGGCCACGCGCTGCTGCGCCGCTTGCCCCATTTGAAGGGCGCGCTGCGGGTCTTGCATGACCTTGAGCACCGCTTGGGCCAAGCCATCGGCGTCGCCGGTGTCGACCATCTCGCCGGTTTGGCCGGGAATGGCCAATTGGTCAAACGCCCCGGTGCGCGAACACACCACGGCGCAACCGGTGGCGGCGGCTTCAAACGGGGTCAAGCCAAACGGCTCGTAACGCGGGCAGGCCACGCACAACAAACAGCGCTGGTACCAGCGGTGCACGTCACCGGCGGGCACTTCGCCCAAAAAGACGATGCGGTCTTGCATGCCCGCGGCGTCGATTTGGCGCTGCAGGTCTTGTTGGTAGGCCTGGTGTT
>CAZNWS010000380.1:0-1518 GCA_964576495.1 uncultured Hydrogenophaga sp.
CAGGCTTGGCTGCAGGTGCGTGCGCAATGGCTGGGGCCTGAACAGACTTCACTGGCTTTGTTTGTGGGGGAACGAGGTCAACGCTTGAGTCCCCAGCACATCCGGGTGCGCCTGAAGCGGCGCTCGCAGTTGGCGGGTTTGAGCACGCCGGTGCACCCCCACATGTTGCGTCACTCCTTCGCCAGTCATGTGCTGCAGTCCAGCGGTGATTTGCGCGCCGTGCAAGAACTCCTGGGTCACGCCAGCATCAGCACAACGCAGGTCTACACCCGTTTGGATTTCCAGCACTTGGCCAAGGTCTACGATGCCGCACATCCCAGAGCCCATGCAGATGCCGGGCGCAGCCCAGAGCCTTTGGAGAAGGTTCGCAAACCACGACTGGGCTGATTCGCCCAGTGTCATGCCTGCATCAATGTGCTGGCATACACTCTTGGCTTGTCATTGATTCGCTTGGCGCGCACACCATGTCCCTTATTCCAGCAACGATCCTGACCGGCTTTTTGGGCTCGGGCAAAACCACCTTGCTCAAGCGCGTGCTCACCGAGGCCCACGGCCAAAAAATTGCGGTGATTGAAAACGAGTTTGGTGAAGAAAACATCGACAACGAAATCTTGGTGTCCGACACCACCGAAAACATCATCCAGATGAGCAACGGTTGCATCTGTTGCACGATTCGCGAAGATTTGCGTGCCACTTTGCAAGACCTCGCCACGCGCAAGCGCAAAGGCGAGATCGATTTTGAGCGCGTGATCATCGAGACCACCGGTGTGGCCGATCCTGGTCCGGTGGCCCAAACTTTTTTCATGGACGACGAAGTGGCCGAGCAATATTTGCTCGATGGCGTGTTGACCTTGGTGGACGCCAAACACGCCGCACAACAACTCAACGACCGCCAAGAGGCGCGTCGACAAGTGGGGTTTGCCGATCAGATCTTCATCAGCAAAAGCGACTTGGTCGGCGCTGAGGCATTGGATGCGCTTATTCACCGCTTGAAGCACATGAACCCCCGTGCCCCGATCCAGACGGTGCATTTTGGTGAGGTGTCCTTGGACAAAGTATTGGATTTGCGCGGATTCAATTTGAACGCGCGCTTGGACATCGACCCCGAATTTCTCAAGGCTGACGCCGACGACCACGGTCATGTGCATGGTCCTGGTTGCGGGCACGATCACCACCACGAGCACGGCGAGCATTGCTCCCACCCCTCACATCAGCACGGGCATGGACATCACCACCACCACGACGACGATGTGAAGAGTTTCGTTTACCGCGCCACCCGACCCTTTGATCCCGCCAAGCTGGAGGATTTCTTGGGCGCGGTGGTCCAAGTGTATGGGCCACGCATGTTGCGCTACAAAGGCGTCTTGGATATGCAGGGCACCGAACGAAAGGTGATTTTCCAAGGCGTACACCAGCTCATGGGCAGCGATCTGGGCCCTGCATGGCCGGCCGGTGAGGCCCGTGTGAGCAAAATGGTCTTCATCGGCATCGATTTGCCCAAAGACATCTTGGTCCAAG
>CAZNWS010000381.1:0-1508 GCA_964576495.1 uncultured Hydrogenophaga sp.
CCCAGCCGTTTGCACAGGGTGCGAAACGGCCGATCGGTCACGCCGGCCATGGGCGCGACGAAGTACCGATTGGGCAAGGAATAGGGCCCGATGTGCATGGGAGTGGGAGAATGGTCAGAAGAGCGCGGGAGGGGCATTGTAACTGCCTACTTTTTCAGCAAACCAACAACACCTGTCATCCCCATGCAAGAAACCCTCATGAGTTGGCTCCACGTCTTGGCCTTGCCCGAGGTGGGGCTGTCCACGGTGTTTGTGGTGGCCTTGGTCTCGGCCACGCTTTTGCCCATGGGCTCCGAAGCGGTGGTGTTCGGCATGGTCACGCTGCAGCCCGATCTGTTTTGGATCACGGTCTTGGTGGCCACGGCAGGCAACACCTTGGGTGGCGCCGTGAGCTGGTGGATGGGCTGGGGTGCCCACCAAGCGGTGGACAAGGTTCGCGGCCCGCGAAGCGAAGCCCAAGCCCTGCAGTGGTTGCGCCGATGGGGCGCCAAAGCCTGTTTGCTCAGTTGGCTGCCCATCGTGGGCGACCCGCTGTGCGCGGTGGCGGGCTGGATGAAGCTGCCGTTTTGGCCGTGCGTGGCCTACATGGCGGTGGGCAAATTCGCCCGTTACGTGATCATGACCGGGGCATTGGTCTGGGCCGTGCCCACGGAGGGCTGGTTTTAAAACCGCTCGTGCAAGAGCAAGAAGCGCCACTGACCTTCGGGCAGCGGCGTTAGGCCCAAGCGGCCCACGCGCAGGCGGCGCAAGCCGGTCAGTGACAAGCCCGCGCGTTCGGCCAAATGGGCGACTTGGCCATCCAAATAACCTTTGATGGCCAAGCGCAAGCGCCACTCGTTTTGCCAACTCGCTCGCGCCTTGGGCACGGCGGTGCCGTCCACAAAAACCACCTTGCCCAAGGACTGGAGCACGGCCTCGCGCCGGTCGGGGTCTTGCAAATCCGGGTCTTGGGCCACTTCGGCCAACCACTCGTGTTCGACCGCATCGCTGGCGTCGCTGAGCTTGCGCACCACGCCTGGGTTTTGGCTCAAAACCACCAAACCACTGGCGCGCACGGCCAAGCCAGCGCCCACCTGCAGCTGCTGCGCATGGGCTTTGAGCCAACGCACGCCCGATCGGTCACCCGACCAGCGCGTCGCTGCGCCCAAATGTTGCTCAGCCCAAAACGTGGGGATGCTGGTACCTTCGGGCATGGCCACGCCCGCAGGCTTGTGCCAAAGCACCGTGACCGGGGCCAAAGTCTCGAGCCGGGCCTTGGGATCGACTTCAACGACGTCGCGCTCACCCACCCGGCTTTGAGGCGACGCTTGCACATGGCCATTGACGCGCACCCAACCCCCAGTGATGAAGTTTTCAGCGTCGCTGCGCGAACAAGCGAGCTGCGCCGCCACGCGTTTGGCCAAGCGGATCGGCTCGGGCCCTTGTGGCTCGGCCATGCTCAGGAGCTGAACAAGAAGTTCATCACGTCGCCGTCTTTGACGACGTAGTCCTTGCCTTCCGCACGCATC
>CAZNWS010000382.1:0-1502 GCA_964576495.1 uncultured Hydrogenophaga sp.
CCCGCCACTGCTCGGGCGTGTGCGGGCCAAAGCTCGCGCTGATGCTGGCCAGGTAGGCCACGGCTTGGTCTTCGTTGTCGAAGCTGGGGTTCTTGCCCACGTACTCGCCGATGCGCTTGAGCGAGGTCCATTCGAGCACGGGACCCACATCGTTGAGCACCAAGCGACGCGGCGCAAGGGCCGGCTGGGCCGCCAAGGCCATGCCAATCAGTCCGCCCATGCTGGTGCCGACCCAATCGATCAGCGCCTCGGGGTGCGCGGTGCGCCATTGCATGAGCAGCTGCGCGATGTCGGCCACGTAGGTGCCGACGTGGTAGCCGCTGGCGTCTTCCAACCAATCGCTGTGGCCACGCCCAGCCACGTCGATGCTGATGACTCGGGCATGGGGCTGCAGGGCTTGGGCCAACACATCGAAGTCGCGCGCTTGGCGCGTGAGACCGTGCACACACACCACCCAATGGCGGCTGTTGGGTTGTTCGCAAGGCCACACCCAGCTGGCGATGCGGCGAGGGGCGCCGCCCGGGGCCTTGAGGCCTTGGACGGTGTCATGTTGGAGTAGGGGAAAGGTCATAATCTTGAGCATCATCGTAATGCAACGGAGTTCCCCGCATGTTGAAAAACAAAACCGCCCTCGTCACCGGATCCACCAGCGGCATCGGCCTGGGCATTGCCAAGGCATTGGCGCGCCAGGGTGCGAACATCGTGCTCAACGGTTTTGGCGATGTCGAAGGCCCCAAAGCCGAGATCGAGGCCTTGGGCGTGAAGGTCGCGTACCACGGCGCAGACATGAGCCGCATAGACCAAATTGAAGACATGGTGAAGTTCGCGCAAGCGCAGTGGGGCTCGCTGGACATCTTGGTCAACAACGCGGGCATTCAGCACGTCAGCAAGATCGAGAACTTCCCCACCGAGCGTTGGGACGCGATCATCGCCATCAACCTCTCCAGCGCCTTCCACACCACGCGCTGTGCCCTGCCCGCCATGCAAGCGGCCAACTGGGGCCGCATCATCAACGTGGCCTCGGTCCACGGTTTGGTGGGCTCGGCCGAGAAGTCGGCCTACGTGGCGGCCAAACACGGTGTGGTTGGCCTGACCAAGGTCACCGCACTGGAAAACGCCACCACCGGCGTGACCTGCAACGCGATTTGCCCCGGCTGGGTGCTCACACCGCTGGTACAAAAACAGGTCGACGCCAAGGCCGCTGCGCTGGGCTTGTCCAACGAAGAGGCCAAAAAGGTTTTGTTGGGCGAGAAAGAGCCCTCGATGCAGTTCACCACGCCGGAAGAGTTGGGTGAGCTGGCGGTGTTTTTCTGTTCGGCCGCGGGCAACAACGTGCGCGGCGTGGCCTGGAACATGGACGGCGGTTGGGTCGCCCAATAAACCAGAGCAGCGCGTTCAGCCTACGCGGCTGATCAGCGCCACAGCGCGGGCCTCCATGGCCCGGCCTTCGCCGACCGGGCCCATCTTTTCGGCGGTTTTGGCTTTGACGTTGACGCAAGCCA